>NZ_BAABCQ010000114.1:0-25936 GCF_039539045.1 Streptomyces marokkonensis | reverse complement strand
ATAGCATGGCAGGGCGAGGCACTTCCCCGACCGGCTCGAGGAGTTCCAGCATGGCCATCAACATCTCGCGGCCCAAGCCCAGGAGCCGCGCGACCGACCCCGGCATCGCGCGGCGACTGCTCGACTCGTCCGCGCAGCTCTCGTACGACCCGCTCACCGACGTCGACTGGGAGACGCCGCTCGACGAGAGCTGCCACGGCGCGAGTCCGGAGTGGAGCACCCTGTACGGGACGGCCTACTGGGACGAGATGACCGACGCGCAGCGCAAGGCGCTGACACGGCAGGAGGCCGCGTCGGTGGCGAGCACCGGTATCTGGTTCGAGATGATCCTGCAGCAGATGGTGCTTCGGGACATCTACGCGAAGGACCCGACCAGTGACACCTTCCAGTGGGCCCTCACCGAGATCGCCGACGAGTGCCGCCACTCGATCATGTTCGCTCGCGGTGCGGAAAAGCTTCGGGCGCCGGCCTACCGTCCGCACCGAGTGGCGGTCGAACTCGGCCGGTTCTTCAAGACCGTCGCCTACGGCGAGGCGGCGTACGCGGCGATCCTGGTCGCCGAGGAGGTCCTCGACGTCATGCAGCGCGACTGGATGCGCGACGAACGTGTCGTGCCCTTCGTCCGCACCATCAACAACATCCATGTCGTCGAGGAATCACGGCACATGCAGTTCGCCCGCGACGAGACGCGCAGGCACCTTGCGCGTGCCGGACGGATCCGCCGCCATGTTCAGTCGCTCCTGATCGCCGTGGCCGCCTACGTCATCGTCACCAGCATGGTGAACCGGAAGGTCTACTCGAACGCCGGACTGGACGAGCAGCGTGCCGTCCACGAGGCCAAGGCCAACGAGCACCACAAGTCGATGATGCGCTCGAGTTGCTCCGGCCTGATGGAGTACCTGACGTCGGTGGGCCTGCTCACCAAGCCCGCGCTGTTCTTCTACCAGCGCGCCAACCTGATCTGACGACCCGGAGCCGAGCGGACGACATGGCCTTCGCGATCACCCAGACCTGCTGCAACGACGCGACCTGTGTGTCCGTCTGCCCGGTCAACTGCATCCGTCCCACCCCCGAGGAACGGGCCTTCGGCAGCACGGAGATGCTGCACATCGACCCGGAGACATGCATCGACTGCGGCGCATGCTCCGATGTCTGCCCGGTGGACGCCGTCTTCCCCGTCAGCAGCCTGACCACCGACCAGCGGGAGTACGCCGACGTCAACGCGGCCTACTTCGAGCAGGCCGAGAAGAAGTCGCGGGCGAGTGCGCAGGAAACAGACGACTTCGGACCGAACTTCCACGCTTGGGGCAAGCCGACCTTCGACCGGATCCTTCCGTCGGACTTCGGACCGCTACGGGTCGCGATCGTCGGCACCGGGCCGGCGGGCATGTACGCCGCCGAGGACCTGCTGCTGCACACCCGGGCCGAGGTGACGCTCATCGACCGGCTGCCGATCGCCGGTGGCCTCGTTCGCTACGGCGTCGCCCCGGACCACCCGGCGACCAAGAAGATCGGCGACACCTTCGCCCGCTTCCACACGCATCCGCGCGTGCGCATGCACCTCGGCCTCGAGGTGGGTGGAGACATCACGGCCGAAGAAGTCGCCGCACACCACGATGCGGTGATCTACGCAGTGGGCGCCGCCACGGACCGGCAGCTCGGCATACCCGGCGAGAAGCGGACGGGGAGCCTCTCCGCGACCACCTTCGTCGCCTGGTACAACGCACACCCGGAAGTAGCGCCGGACGCCGTCGATCTCTCGACCGAGCGTGTCGTCGTGGTCGGCAACGGCAACGTCGCCCTCGACGTCGCCCGTATCCTGGTCTCCGAGCCGGAGGCGCTGGCCGACACGGGAATCGCAAGCCACGCGCTGGCGGAACTGCGGCGCAGCAAGGTGCGCGAGGTGGTGCTGCTCGGACGCCGGGGGCCCGAGCACGCCGCCTGCACCCGCTCCGAACTGCTCGCTCTGAAGCACCTTCCCGAGGTGGACCTGATCGTCGACGAACACGATCCGCGCATCGGCGCGGTGATGGACGCCGCCGGGTCGCAGGACAAGGCGGGCATCCTGCGAGGCGTTGCGCGGGAGGCCGTCGACTGGTCCGTGCCACCGGACCCGACAGGGCGGCGGCGCCGCATCGTGTTCCGGTTCCTGTCCACGCCCACGGAAGTGTGCGGGGACGAGCATGTGCGTGCCGTGCGCGTCACCCACGGGACGGAAGAGCTGGACATCCCGACCGGAATGACGCTGCGGGCGATCGGCTACCGGGGAGCGCCCCAGACCGGACTGCCGTTCGACGAGGCGACCGGTACGGTTCCGCACGAGCGGGGCCGCGTGGCCGGCAGTGCCGGGACCTATGTCGTGGGCTGGATCAAACGAGGTCCCACGGGAGGCATCGGCGCCAACCGCGTCTGCGCACGAGAGACGGTCGGCACCCTGCTGGCCGACGCCGTCGCGGGCGTACTACCCAGGCCGACCGGCAAAGCGAGGGCATTCCCCCGCCTCGCACGACGCCGCCGGTGATCCGGGAGACCGTGTCACGCCCAACTGGCGACGGAGAGCTGGAGCCTGGGCACGGACGCCGCCATCTGGTGCTGTCCGCGGCGTATCCGGGACTGGGGTCACCGCTCGGCGGCACCGGCTCGCGCCCCGGGGGGCCTGCCACGCAGCCCCGGAATCAGCACCGCCGCCACCGCCAGGTGCATCAGAGCGAGGGAGGCCCGCGTGCCGCCGTCCATGCCGTCACCGATCAACGGCAGGAGGGACACGGCCAGTACGGCGACGGCCACCCCCGTCCAGACGGCGCGGGCGTGCGGCGCCCCGAACCCGCTTTAGGACGGCCAGCAGTCCCCAGCCCGAGAGCGACGCGAGCAGTGCGAGGACCGCCACGGGGACGGCGCCGATGACGAGCGTCCCCTCGCCGTCGGCGATCCGCAGCCGGTGCCCCAACAGGGGGTCCGCGGCCAGCCACACCAGGACGGGGGCCATGACGGCCAGGACCGGCCGGGTCGGCGGCACCGTCCGCATCGGACGGCAGGCCGTGAACCAGGGCCGCAACACGGTGGCGTGAAGGCAGTTGAGAAGACGCGACTCGTACGGAGGCATCCGGCATAGAGTTCCCTCAGCACTGCCACGGCGGCATGGGGGGAGCACATGAAGGCTGGGACGGTCCCGAGCTGGTCATCGGCACTCGACTCGGTGGTGGTGTACGCGCAAGGCGCCCTGTGCCGACGGCTCGCCCGCGGCAGCGTGCCCCTCGACGGACGGGTGCGGGTGACCGGCCTGCCGCGTTCCATGGACCCGGGCTCCCTGCGGGTGCGGGTGCTGGACGCCACCGGCGCGCGTGTCACCGAGGCCGGGGTGGAGGTCGAGGCCGAGCCGCTCGGCAGCCCTGCGGTCGACGAGCTGCGGCACGAGGTGGAGCGGCTTGGCGACGCCGTGCAGGCAGCCCGGGCCCACCGGAACCGGCAGCAGGGGCTGATCGACGAGGTGGCGGCCCTGCGCCCGGTGCCGCCACCCCGCCAAGCCGAGGATCCGCACCGCCGCACCCCCGTCGACGCCTGGCTGGACCTCGCCGAGTTCGTCGACGACCGGTTGACCGCGCTGCACTCCCGCCTGCGAGAGTCGGAAGAGGAACTGAAGCAGGTCGAGCACGCGCTGGACGTGGCCACGGACAGACTCTCCCGCGCCTCCACCGACGCCCCCGCCGCACGCGTCGGGACCACCCTGTGCGCGGCCGTCACCCTCACGGGCGGCAGCGACACGCGCGTCGAGGTGGAGGTGGAGTACGGGGTGCCCGGCGCCGTCTGGGTGCCGGCCTACCGTCTCGCCCACCGCCAGGGCGGGAGCGACGGGCGGCTGTCGCTGCGGGCGGCGATCGCGCAGCGCACCGGCGAGGACTGGACCGGCGTCCGCGTCTCGCTGGCCACGGCCGATCTGCGGCGGCGCACCGACGTACCCCGGCTCCGCTCCATCCGCATCGGACGCGGTCAACCCGCTCCCGCACCGTCGGGGTGGCGTGAGCCGCCACCCGGGCTGGTCGGCCTCTTCGGCGGCTACGACGCGGCGGAACCACGTCCTGGTGTCGGCAGGTCCGCGGTGGCCGTCCAGGCCGCCATGCCCGCCCCGGCCACCGCCCCGGCCACCGTGCCGGCCGAAACCGCTCCTTCCTCCGGCCCCGTCTCGCCCCCGCCCCCGCCGATGACGGATCATGGTGCGCCCTTCTCCGTCCCTCCGCCGCCCGGCGGAGCCGCGGCGGGACCGGTGCCCGCCGCGTTCGGCGGCTCGGCACCCGCTCACTCCCCACCACACGCCCGCCGGAAGGACGGCGGCGCTCCCCGTACCGGCGGCGGGCCCGCCGCCGCCCGCGCTGTGGCTCCCGCGGCCCCCGGCCGGGCCGCACCTCCACCCGTACCCGGCCCTCCACCCGTACCCGGCTCTCCGGCCGCGCCCGCCGCCCCCTCGTCCGCCCCGGTGTCCGGGCCCCCGCGGCCGAGCGGGGCCGAACTCGACTACGCGGCCATGGTTCTGCACGGCCCCGACTCGGGGCGCGAGCGTCGCGGGCGACTGTTCCCGGACTCGGCCCTCGGCCCGGCGACGGCCGAACACCGTCAACGCGCCGAGACGGTCGCGGCGCTGCCCCTGCCGGAGAACGCCGTACGCCCCCGCGAGTCGGCCGGTTCCTTCGACCACCGCTACGAAGCCGCCGCCCGCGCCGACGTCCCCTCGGACGGTACGTGGCACACGATCACCCTCGGCGAGACGGCGGTGGACCTGCGCACCGAGTACCTGTGCGTCCCGTCGGTGGAGCAGGCGGTCTACACGACGCTGGTGCTCTCCAACGCCACCGACCAGGCGCTGTTGGCGGGTCCGCTGGAGGTCGCGACCGACGGGGACTTCCTGATGACCACGTCCCTGCCCACGCTGGCTCCCGGCGGAGTGTGCCGCGTGGGGCTCGGACCCGACGAGGCTGTCGGAGTCGCACGCCGTACAAGCCTGCGTGAGTCGACGTCAGGGCTGCGCAACAACGTGACCGTGCTCGACCACCGTGTCCATGTGGAGCTCGCGAACCGGCTGCCGGTTCCCGTCACCGTGGAGGTGCGCGAGCGAGTACCGGTCACCTCCGACGCGGACATCAGGATCGAGGAGAAGGCCGACTGGCAGGCGCCCGCCGACGGGACCCAGTCCGGGCAACACGCGTCCGGCACCCGCCTGTGGCGAGTCGAACTGCCGGCCCGCGCCACTGCCGCCCTCGACGGCGGCTACGTCATACGCATCCCGGCCGGCAAGGCCCTGACCGGCGGCAACCGCAGGAGCTGACAACCTCATGCCCACCAGCCCCGATGCCATCGGCCTCCCCGTCACCGCCGTCACCTGTCTGGAGGACCGGGCACTCGTCGAGCGAACCGCGGTGCTCGACCTGACGGCCGGTACCCAGCGCCTGCGTCTGGGACCGGTCAGTGCGCTGACCGTCGACCACAGCCTGCAGGCCGAGTTGCCCGCCGACTGCCCGGCGACCGTGCTCGACGCCCGGATCGTACGCGAGTGGACGCCGCGGGGGCCGGGGCCCGCCGACGACGACTCCGCCCTGCGCCGCCGTGTAGGAGTCCTCGAAGAGGAGCAGCACACGGTGGGCCGGCAACGTGAGCGGCTGCACGCCCGTCTCGACCTGCTCGGTCGTCTCGCCACCGATCTGCTGCGCGAGATCGGCGAAGGCGCGGGCCTCGGGGAGACGGACAGGATCCGGTGGGCCCGCGAACTGGACCGGGTCGACGAGGAACGCGACACCCATGGCGAGCGGCTACGGGTGGTGAACGCCCGGTTGACCACACTCGCGGCCGAACTCTCCGATGCCCGGCACGCCTTGGAGCTCTCCGAAACGGAACCCGCCGAGCTGGTCGGCCACGTCGAGCTGACCGTCCGCGCGACCGCCGCCGGGCCGGCCGGACTGCGCGTCACCCATCTCGTCCCGTGCGCCCTGTGGCGGCCCGCCTACCGGGCCGTACTCGACGCGGAGTCACTCACCCTGGACACGAACGCGATGGTCTGGCAGCGCACCGGGGAGGACTGGTCCGGCGTACAGATGACGCTGTCAACGGCCCGCAGCACGCTCGCCACCCAACCTCCGCGGTTGGGAGAGGACAGGCTGACGCTCCGGGAGCGTTCCACGGCGGAGCGCCGCGGTATCCAGGTCGAGCTGCGCGAAGAGGACATCGCCGACCTGGGTCCCGCGCCGGTGCGGGGCCTGCCGGGAGTCGACGACGGCGGCGAGGTCCGGGTCCTGCGCTGCGGCGCCCCCGTGTCGGTACCGTCCGACGGACGGGCCCACCGCGTGCCGCTCTCCCACTTCAGCACCACCGCGAGCAGGGAGTACGCCTGCTCACCCGAACTGTCCCCACTGGTGGGCCAGGTGGTGCGGTTCGACAACCGCTCCGGTCACGCGCTCCTCGCCGGGCCCGTGGACCTCGTCAGCGGCAGTGGCTTCCTGGGGCGTGGCACGCTGGACTTCACCGCCCCAGGCGCCTTGGCCGCCCTCGCTTTCGGCAACCGCGACGACCACCGGGTCGTGCGGCAGACCGAGGAGAACCGTGACACGGCCGGTCCCACCCAGCGGACCGTCCTGACACGCACCGTCCGGCTGTATCTCTCGCGCTTCTCGGGGCCCGCGGACCACGAGGAGCACATGATCGCCGTACGCGAACGCATCCCGGTGTCGGAGACCTCGGCAGTGGAGGTGAGCCTGCGCCGGGAGGCGTGTTCCCCCGCGCCCGACGACATCGACGCGGACGGCATCGTCCGCTGGGACGTCCCCCTCCCCCCGGGCGGCCGGCGCACGCTCGAACTGGTCTACGAGATCACGACGAACGCCAAGGTGAAGGGAGTGTGACCCGCGCCCCTCGAGAGTCCGGCCGGAGCCTTCCGGTTGGCCGGGCGACCGCCGGACGGCGCGGCAGCCCGGTGGGTGCGGTCACTCCTGGGCCGGGGTGAGTACCACGAAGTCCGCGTTCGACGGATCGAGGCAGACGGCCAGCCGGCCGACGCCCTGCGCGTCCTCCGGACCCATCTGTACGCTGCCGCCGTTCTCCGTGACCGCGGCGACCGCGGCGTCGCAGTCGGTGACGGCGAAGACCGGATGCCAGTACGCCCGGCCGTTCGCCAGGCCGAGGTCCTGCTCGCGCAGCTGCATGACGCCGCCGTGCATGCGCTCCTCGGGAAGACCGGCGGGAGTGATGAGGGAGTACGTGCCTCCGCCGCCGGGCAGCTCCATGTCACCGAACTGCCAGCCGAAGACACCGCCGTAGAACTCCTTGGCCGCCGCGGCGTCGCTCGTGTACAGCTCGGTCCAGGAGAGCGATCCCGGCTGGTCCACCAGCTCGACGCCCTTGGTCCTGCCCGGCTGCCACGCGGCGAACTGGCCCCCCGAGGGGTCGCTGTACTGAGCCATCCGGCCCCAGTCGTCGAGGGCCGTCGGCGCGACTCGCACCGTCCCGCCACCGCCTCGCACGGCCTCGGTCGTGGCGTCCGCGTCGGTGACGCGGTAGTAGATCATCCAGGCGGAGCGCGCGCTCTCCTCGGTGAGCTTGCCCAGTCCGGCGACGATCTTGCCGTCCTTGCGGAACATGCCGCCTTCCACGTCCTCCCCCATGGACTCGTAGTCCCAGCCGAGCACGGCGCCGTAGAAGGCCGCTGTGCCGGCGACGTCGGGTGTGCCGATGTCGAGCCAGCAGGGGGAGCCGGGGGCAAAGTCATTGGTGATCACGGCGATTCCCTTTCGCAGTTCCTGTACGAACTCAGCGTGACACCTCGTGCCGGCACTCGCCCGTCGTCGTGGTCGCGGCCCGTTCCCGGTCGCCGGGCCTCCCTCACCAGTGCTGCTCCCGTGCAGTGAGTACGGGCGACGCAATTCCCGACCTGTCCCGCCGTGCCGGCGGTGTACGCCACCGCCCGGCCCCCCTCGGCGCGGGGTCAGGAGAGCAGCGTCCCCGTCATGGCGGGCAGCACCGCCCCGCCGGCGACGCCCAGGGCCAGGGAGGCCGTGCCGGCGGTGTACGCCGTCGCCGCCGTCCAGCGGCCCGGCGCGGCGTGGGCGGCGGCGGGCGCGGGGCCACCGGTGGCGAAGAGAGGCATGAGCCAGCGCAGGTAGTAGAAGAGGGATGCGACGGTGTTGGCGACGGCGAGAACGGCGAGCCAGGTGGCACCGCCGTCGATCGCCGCGCCGAAGATCTCCAGTTTGCCGAGGAAGACGCCGGTGGGCGGAGTGCCGACCAGGCCGAGCAGGCAGACCACGAGGACGGCGGCCAGACCGGGCCGGCGGCGCGCCAGACCTCGGTAGTCGTCCAGGCGGCGGGCCTTCGGCAGCGCTGCCACGACCGCGAAGGCGCCGAGGTTGGTGGCCGCGTAGGCGGCCAGGTAGAACAACAGACTCTTGAGGGCGAAGTCGCTGCGGCCCGCGACGGCGAGGGCCATCAGGAGGTAACCGACCTGGCTGATGGCGGAGTAGGCGAGCAGGCGCTTGACGGAGGTCTGGAAGAACGCGGCCAGGTTGCCCAGCGTCATGGTGACCGCGGCGAGGACGGCCGGCACCGGCGGCCAGTTGACGTCGCTGCCGGGCAGGACCTGGCTGAGCAGGCGGTAGCCGGCGACGAGAGCGCCGATCTTCGGCAGGGTGGTGACGTAGGCGGCGACGGGGGTCGGCGCGCCCTCGGTGACATCGGGGACCCAGAAGTGTGCGGGAACGGCGCCCGCCTTGAACAGCACTCCGGCCAGCACGCAGACGAGGCCGACGGCGACGAGGCCGTACGGCGCGTCCGGCAGGGTTGTGCGCAGCTGCCGGTAGAGGGTGGCCCCGCCGGCGCCGTAGAGGAGGGCGGTGCCGGCCAGCATCGTGGTGCCGAGCAGGGCGCCCAACAGGTAGTACTTCAGGGCGGCTTCGGTGCCGCGGGAGTCCTTGGCGAAGGCGGTCAGCGCGTAGGCGGGGATGCTCGCCAGCAGGTAGGCCGCGAACAGCGTCAGCAGGTCGTTCGCGCCGAGCAGGGCGAGGGTGCCCGCGCCGGTCAGGCACAGCAGCACCCAGTACTCCGTCTCGCGCTTGTGTCCCCGTACCGTGTCCACGGACATGCCGATGACCAGCAGCAGCCCGCCGAGGACGATGAGACGGCCGGCGTCGGTCGCGGTGTCGACGGCGAACGCGTGGGCGAAGACGGTCTGTTCACGGTCGGTGATCATGGTGATCGCGGTGGCCGCGAGGCCGGCCGTGCAGGCGGCGGCCGCCAGGACCGCGACGGCCCACTGGCGGCGGCGGGGCAGCCAGGAGCCGGCGAGGAGGCCGGCCACGGCGGCGCCCAGCAGGGCGATCTCGGGGACGAGGGCGGTGAGGTTCTCGTTCACCGTGACACCAGCCCGGTCAGGGCGCGGCCGGCCGGTTCGATGACGTCCAGGAGCCAGCGGGGTACGACGCCGATCACCAGGGCGACCGCCAGCAGGGCGACGACGGGCAGCGCCTCGTGGCGGTCCAGGTCAGCGATGCGGCCGGTGGGGACGGTCCGCGGCAGGCGCGGGGTACCGAGGAACATGCGCCGCAGCGCGGTCAGGAACAGGGCGGCGGTGATGAGGATGCCGGTCAGGGCGATGGCGGTGGCGACCGCCTGCGAGGCCAGGGAACCGGTGAAGATCTGGAACTCGGCGATGAAGCCCGAGAAGCCGGGGATGCCCAGACTGGCGAACGCGGCGACGGAAGTGACCGCCGCGAACCGTGGGGCGTGGGCGGCCAGGCCGGAGTAGGCGTCCATCGCGTAGGTCCGTCCGCGGTCGTACAACACGCCGCAGAGCAGGAACAACGCGCCGGTGATCAGTCCGTGGCTGACCATCTGGGTGACCGCGCCGGTCACCGCCAGGGAGCGGGCCTGCGTGTCGGTGCCGGCCAGGGTGCCGGCCGCGCCGACGGCCAGCACGACGTAACCCATGTGACTCACCGACGTGTAGGCGATCATGCGCTTGAAGTCGGTCTGCGCCAGGGCGACCAGGGCGCCGTACACGACGGAGACGGCGCCGACGACGACGACGGTCAGGGCGTACCGGCGCCAGCTGCCCGGCAGCAGGGGCATGGCGATGCGCACGAAACCGTACGCGCCCATCTTCAGCAGGACCCCGGCCAGGATCGCCGAGCCGGCGGCGGGCGCGTCGGTGTGGGCGGGCGGCAGCCAGGTGTGGAACGGCACGGTCGGTGTCTTGACCGCCAGGCCGACGCCGACGGCCAGCAGTACCAGACCGGCGTACGGACCCCGGCCCGCCAGCGGGTCGGCACGCGTGAGGTCGGTGATGTCGAAGGTGTGCGGGTCGGCGGCCAGGTACAGGCCGATGAAGCCGAGCAGCAGCGCGAGGGAACCGAGGAAGGTGTAGAGGAAGAACTTCAGTGCCGCCGCCCGGGCGCGTTCGCCGTGGCCCCAGCCGGCGATGACGAAGAACATGCCGACGATCGACAGGTCGAAGAAGACGAAGAAGAGGATCAGGTCGAGGGCGACGAACAGGCCGACGGCGACGGTCTGCAGGAAGAGGAACAGACACACGTACGAGCGCACCCGCCGTCGTTCCCTCAGTGAGTACACGGCGACGGCCAGGAAGAGCAGGCAGGTGAGGGCGACCAGGGGCAGGGACAGCCCGTCGACACCCACGTGGTAGCCGACCCCGGCGCTGGGGATCCAGCGCGCCCGCTGCTCGTACTGCATCCCGTCGCCGGCATGGAAGCCCGCCCACAGCCCGACGACCAGGGCGAGCTCCACGGTGGCGGTGGCGATCCAGATCCCGACGCACGTCCGGTCGGGGAGGGCGCACGGCAGGAACAGCAGGACCACGCACACCAGGAGCGGCAGGAAGGTGGCGACGCTGAGCACAGGGGTTACCTCACCAACAGGATGATCAGGACGAGCACGGCGAAGCCGACGGCCGCCTGGGCGTAGTACTGGTGCAGCAGTCCGGTCTGCGGGCGGCGAGCCCTGCGGCCCAGTGCCCGGGCTCCCGAGGCGATCGCGCGGACGGCCCCGTCGATGCCGCCGTCGTCCAGGCGGCGGGCGAGCCCGGCGGCCGCCAGGCCGCAGGCGCCCACCCGGCGCACCGCGCCGTCCACGACCCGGTCGTCGAAGACGGCCAGCGCCCGCGCGAGGCCGAGCACGGGACGCACCACGACGGCTTGTGCGGCCCGCTCCAGACCCAGCCACTCCCCCGCCCATCGTCGGGCGGCGCTCGGTGCGGGTGCCGGGCGGGCGGACCACCACCACGCCAGGCCGGCGGCGGCGCACGCGACACCGGCGGACAGGCCCAGCTCCCACGGCCTCGGCGACGGCTCGTGCGGGGTGCCGGCCAGCCGTTTCAGCCAGGACGCGGGGCCGGGCAGGGTCAGTACTCCCAGTCCGGCTGCCGCGAGCGTGAGGGCGAGGAGGGGGGCGGGGGTGGTGCGGGCGGTGCGCCGGGTGCCGCGCCGCTCGGTGTCGTAGCCGCTCTCCGCGTCCGCGGGCAGGGGCCGGGTGACGTACCGGACGGCCTTGACGCTGTAGACGGCCGCCACGGCGGCCGCCGCCAGGCCCACGGCGTACAGGCCGGTGTCGTCGGCACGGGCGGACGCGAGGACCTCGTCCTTGGCCGCCCACAGGGACAGCGGCGGCAGGCCCGCGAGGGTCAGCGCGCCGCCGACGAAGGCGCCGCCGACCAGCCGGTACCGGCGGGCGGCCCCGCGCAGGGCCGACAGCTGCTTGGTACCCAGCGCCGTCAGCCAGGCCCCGGCGGCAAGGAAGAGCCCCGACTTGGTCGCGGCGTGCGCGACGAGTTGCGTGGTGCCCGCGGCGATGCCGCCGGTGCCGGCGGCCATGACCATGAAACCGATCTGTGCGGAAGTGGAGGCCGCCAGCAGCTGCTTGAGGTCGCTCTGGGTGACGGCGACGACGCCCAGGGCGAGGGCGGTGACGGCGCCGGTCCAGGCGACGAGCGGGCCGGCCCAGCCGGTGGCGGCCAGCAGCGGGTTCAGGCGCAGCAGCAGGTAGGCGCCGGCGGCCACCATCGTCGCCGAGTGCAGCAGTGCCGAGACCGGGCTGGGGCCCTGCATGGCACGTGACAGCCAGAAGGAGAACGGCAGCTGGGCCGACTTGCCGAGCGCGGCGGCCACCGCCCCGGCGGTGACCAGGTGCAGCCAGGGCCCGGAGGCGTGCGGCAGGGCGTCCAGGCTCAGTGAGCCGACCCCGCCGGCCAGGGCGGCGCCGGCCGCGAGATAGAGCCCGAGGTCGGCGGTGCGGGTGGTCAGGAAGGCGACGTCGGCCGCCCGTACCCGCTCGGGCTGCCGCCACCAGTGGCCGATGAGTGCCCAGCTGGCGGCGCCCATCACCTCCCAGGCCATCAGGAGCAGCGGCAGGGTGGTGGCCGTGACGGTCACCAGCATGGCCGCGGCGAAGACGAGCATCAGCCCGAAGAACCGGCCGCGGTTCTCGCCCGGGCCGAACTCGCCCGCGGCGAAGACGAGTACCGCGGTGGTGACGGCGGCGACGGTGACCACCAGCACCGCGGACAGGCCGTCCACCGCCAGTCCCGCGCGCACTCCGGCGAACAGCGGAACGTCGGTCTCCGGCCTCGCCACCGCCACGGCGACGGCGAGGCCGAGGGTCACCACCGTCGCCGCCCCGCCGAGGACGGGCGCCTGCCGGTCGACGCGGGCGCCCGCCACCGCCAGGGCGGCTCCGACGCCGAGCGGGAGGGCGACGAGCAGCCAGAGCAGGGCGCTCATCCCTTCAGCTCCTCGGCCATGTCGGTCATGTCGACCTGGCGGGCGCGGTAGATCGCGGTGGTGACGCCGAAGCCCACTGCCATCTCCACCGCCATCGCCACCACCGCGGCCACGATGATCACTTGCCCGCTCGCCGCGGAGGGGGCGAGGAAGTGCCAGAAGCAGGCGGCGGCGACGATGACACCGCCGATCATCAGCTCGATCCCCATCATGATCATGACGATGGACTGCTGGGACAGCGCGCCGAACAGGCCGGTGCAGAAGAGGCCCGCGGCCAGGACCAGGAGGAGTTCGAACGTCACCGGCCCACCCCTCCGCCGGTCGGGTCGTCGGCGGGCCGGTCCAGGTCGTCACCGAAGCGGTCGTAGCGCCCCCGGTGGGTGGCGAGCACGGTGGCGCCGACCATGGTGGCCAGCAGAACGAAGCCCAGGGTCACCATCGTCAGCATCTGATCGCCCATCAGCTCCGTGCCCACCTGCACGGTGGAGTCCTCGGGCCGGGCCGCCGGCGCGTCCTCGGGCCACGGCACCAGGAAGATCCCGGTGACGAGAGCGGCGAACACGGCGCCGCTGACGACCAGCGAGCCGCGTTTGTTGTGCAGCATCGACATCGGCATGAGCCCGGCGGGGTTCATCATGTAGGCGATCATGAACACGGCCATGATCAGCATTTCCATGACCATCATCAGCACGATGACCACGCCGAGGTACGGCAGTCCCAGTACGGCAGCCACACCGCCCACGCACACCAGGGAGGCGAGCAGCGCGAAGGTGACCCGGGCCATCGAGTTCAGGGTGAACACCAGGACGCCGCCGGTCAGGGCGAGCACGCCGAGCACCACCAGCAGAACGGTGTCCGTCATGCCCATGGCCGTCCGCATGGCACGATCACTCCTCTCGGTTCCGGGTCATCGGTCATCGGTCATCGGTCATCGGCTCAACACCACCACGGCCGGCACCAGGGCCTGCACGATCGTCAGCGGGACGAGCACCACCCAGGCCAGCTCCACGTACCGGTCGGCCCGCAGGACCGGCAACCGCCGCACGGCCACCACCAGTACGGCCAGGACCAGCAGCGTCTTCACCAGCGACCAGGCCCACGCCGGCAACCACGGCCCCACGCCGGCGCCGAGGAACAGCGGCACGGCCATCGCGGCGCCCGCGGCCAGCCACAACCACCGCCCGGCCCTCAGCAGCAGCCGGTCCGGACCGGAGATCTCGCTCAGCACGCCGCCCGCGATGTCGCGGCCGGCCGGGTAGGCGAAAGGTCCCAGGAAACTGAAGGCGAGGACTCCGGACAGGTAGACGAGGAAGGCGACCGGCATCCACACCACGTACCACAGGCCGTGCTGGGCGGCGGCGATGTCCCCGACCCGCAGCGACTGCGCGCCGGTGGCGGTGGAGATCAGCGCGAACATCAGCGGCAGCTCGTAGGCCAGGCCCTGGGCGAGGAACCGGTAGCCGCCGACCAGGGACAGGGCCGCGTTCGGGCCCCAGCCGGCCAGCCACAGCCCCGCCCAAGTCAGCACCTCCATGGCGTTGAACCAGACCAGCCCGACCGAAGGGTCGGCGACCGCCACGTTCCCGAACGGGATCACCAACGTGGACAGCACCGCGGACACCGGCACGATGACGACGCCCGTCCGCCACAGCAGCCGGTCGGCGGCGGGCAGCCGCCGCGGCTGCGCGAGCAACTCCCGGGGTACGCCGAGCAGCGGCCGTGCCGCGGCGTACGGGGTGACCGGCCGTCCGGCGTCCCGCGTCTCCAGTACCGCGTGGCCGGCCACGGCCAGCACCGCGAGGACGAGCAGGAGTACGGGAGCCGCGAGTACGGTCCACCACGCGCCGGCCTCAAGCACCTGCCGTCACCTCCGGCCCGGCCGCGAGTTCGTCGAGGTCCGGATCGAGGCCGGCCACGACAAGGCGGGCCGCCGCCAGTTCGGTACCGGCCAGCATCCGGGGCAGCAGCGCGACCAGCGCGGCCGACGGAGGAGGGCGCCCGGTCTTCCACCGACCGCGTGGGCTCTCCTCCGCCGTGGGGTCGAGGAGAGCCGGCTCGTCCAGCCGCCGAACGTCGCCTCGGAGATCGGTGAGCCACTTCCGGTAGCGGTCGGTGACGTCACCGCCGGCCCGGGCCGCCGGGCCGCCGACCCCGCGCTCCCGCGCTTCGTCGGTGCCCAGCTCGCCGATCCCGCGGGTCAGCCAGGCCAGTGTCCGCGACCGGCCCACCCGGTGCGCGAAGCGCTCCAGGCGGGGCGCGTACGTCGCCGGAGAGCCTTCGGCGAGCAGGTCGTCGCGCAGCCGCCGGGCCACCATCGCCTCGGCGGGCCAGCCCGCCACCGCGAGCAGCCGGCCCAGGCTGTCCAGGTGTGCGGCCGACCTCCGCCGCACCGCCTCCCCCACCATCACCGGCTCGCCCGCCTCCGCGCGCAGCCACGGCTGCGACCAGAACGGCGCGGGCGTCTCGCCGACGGGACCCGGCCCCATGACCTCTGTGAGGTCCGCCTGCTGGACCACGTCGCCCTGGAGTACCAGACGGATCGTCAGCCCGGGCGGCCAGTCGGCGAGGAACGGCCCCAGCGGCATGTGCAGTCGGTCCAGGGTGAGGCCGTCACGGTCCTCACCCCGCTCGGCCATGGGCAGCCCGTCCCGCATCTCCATTCCGCCGTGGCCGCCATGGGCGTCGTGGCCACCATGGTCGCTTCGGGTGTCGTACCGGTCGACGCGCTCGTCGTGGCCGGCTTGGCCCCGGTCCGCTTGGCCCCCCTGCCCCACGTGTCCGGCATCCCCACCGGTGGGCGAACACAGCCGGGTCCGGCCGTCGTTCAATGCCGTCTCGACGTCGTTCACGGTGGGCGCGTGTACGCGGGCGCGGGGCGCCGGCATGTCCCGCCAGAGCCGGTCGAGGGGTGGCCGCGAGTCCGGGTGGCCCGGCCCGGCGACGACGAGGAGATCGGCCTCGGCGGGTGTCGCGGCCGTGGGCCAGTCCCGCAGCCGCAGGTGCCGTTCGGCGGCCAGCCGCACCGCCGTCCCGCCCGGCAGGGTGGCCAGCAGCACGCGCGGCCGTGCGGCCACGGCGCGCAGGGCCCGGCGGGTCACGTCCATCGCAGCGCACCCTCCCGCCAGGCGTGGACGACACCGGCGAGGAGGACCGCGAGGAAGACGAACATCTCGATCACCGCGCCGGCCCCCATGGCGGAGACGACGCGGGTCCACGGATACATGAAGACCATCTCCATGTCGAAGGCCAGGAACAGCATCGTCACGGTGTACCAGCGCACGTGGAACCGGCTCACCGCGTGCTCCGTCGGCTCCCACCCGCTACCGAACGGCGCGGCCACCGCCGGTTCCGGCTCCAGGCGCATCGCCCGGGCCGCGCCGTACACACCGAGCACCGCCAGCACCGCAACGCCGAGCAGGGAGAGTGCCGCCGTGGTCGCGCTCATCCGCTCCCCACATCCCTTCCGAAGCCATCGGACCGTCGCGTACCCCGTGGGGGACGCGTCCATTGCCGGTGGGTCCGGCACGCAGGTCCGATCAGCATCGCGCAGGGAACCCCAGGACGAGCGCGGCGTGCCCGTGCTCGCCGCACGACTGGTTCTTATGGGTGAGCCGGACCGGCGTACCGGAGGCCGCTGTCCCGTTGCCGTGTCCGCCGGCCGTCGTCGCCCACGCCCACCTACTGCTGGTACTGCGTCAGGTCAATGCCGAAGACCGCGAGGTCGTGGCCGTGGACCGGGTGCTGTGCGGTGCCTTCCGCCTGCATGCCGAGTTTGTCGAGTACGTTGACGGAGGCGCCGTCGCCCGTCCGGCATACGGCGACCACGCGATCGAGGCCACGATCCTGCAGGGCGAACTCCAGAGTGGCGTGCGCTGCTTCGGAGGCGTAACCCTGCCCCCAGAAGACCCGTCCGAGCCGCCAGCTGATCGTCACCTGACCGGCGACCTCGGCCGGAGCGTCGGCAACGGACAGGCCGACAGCGCCGGCCAGCTCACCGGAGCCCAGGAATTCGACCGCGAACATCCCGAACCCTTCCTCGTCCCATTCCTCCTCCCACGCCTCGATGTCCTCGGCAGTCTGCTCCAGGGAACGCGGCCTGCCGTCGCCGATTCCCTGCATCACCACCGGGTCGGCATGGATCTCGGACAGGCGGACGAGGTCGTCGTCCAGCCATCGACGCAGGACAAGACGCGGGGTGCGGATCTCGATCATGATGTCATCCTGCCGACGCGGCGACGGGAACGCGAACCGCGGCGCCGTGCGACCCGCGCGCGCCGCGCTGTTGGCGGGGCGTGCCGGTCTGTTCGGGACCCGCGGCACATGGTGTGTGCCTCACTCCGGGGATGAGTCTGCGTATCGGGCGGCCATCGCCGCGGCGCGGTCGCGCAGGGAGGTGCGCAACGACGTCGGGGCCAGGGCTTCCGCGTCCGTACCGAGCTGCCACAGCGCCCATTCGGCGTGCCGGGAGTCCTGGAAGGTCGCTGTCAGCCGACCGTGCCGGCGCAGCAGTAACACCAGTGAGACCAGCCGGTCGGCACGCATGCGAGGACTTTATCGGAATACATGACCAAGGATGTCGTGATTCGTTGGGAGGCTCGTTGCCGCGACGTCGGAGCTGGTGGCCACCGAGCCGATGGACGTGCGTACTTCCGATGGAACGAATGGAGCTGATGCGGCAGTGGAACGAACAGCGGTCAACCCGGTCACGTGGTCGGTGGAGATGGGATTCAACCAGGGTGAGGTCGTCTCCGGGCACACACGGACCCTGTACGTCTCGGGACAGACCGCGATGAGCGGCGACGGCAAGCCTCAGCACGACGGTGACATGGCGGCGCAGTTGACGCTGAGCATCGACAACCTGGAGGCGGTGCTCGGCGAGGCCGGCATGTCTCTCGTGAACCTGGTCCGGCTCAACGTCTACACGACCGACGCCGATCTGCTCTTCCAGCACTACGGCGTGCTGGCGGCGCGACTGGGCGCCGCCGGAGTGGCGCCCGCCTCCACGATGCTCGAGGTGACGCGACTGGCGATCCCCGGCCAGATGGTCGAGCTCGAGGGAACCGCCGTCGCGTGACGCGACCTCGTGGCCCCTGTCACTCGTGCCGGATCGACCGGCACGAGCGGCAGGGGGACGGGGCGGCGGGCGGGTCGGGCATCGCGTGCGAAGCGGGAGGGAGGCGTTCCATCCACGCCTCGATCCGCTTCCATGCCCGCTGTACGCGTATGAAGTCGTCGCCGCTCGTCACAGCGCGCGAAGGGTGTCGGTCAGGGTGCCGATCGTGGCGTGCGGTTCCGCGGGCCCAGGTCGGCGTGGACCAGGTGGTGGTCCGAGTACGGGGTGGGGTGCACGCGGTGCTCGAGGGGGGCGAAGCCCCGCAGGAAGACGTAGTCGAACTTGCTGTGCCAGTCGGTGGTCAGCTCGCAGGTGCCGGCGGAGGGGGGATGGCACTGGGGGTCCGCGTCCGTGGCCAGGGCCCACATCCGGGCGAGTTCGGGAGCGTCGGGCACGGCGTTGAAGTCGCCGAGAACGATCGCACGCTCGTGCCGGGCGACAGCCGCGGCGAGTACGTCGGTCTGGCCCGCTCGGATCGCCTCCTGACGTCGATGGGCGAGGTGGGTGTTGAAGACCCGGACGGGCTCGCCGTCCACCGTGGTGGTGACTGCCATGTACCCACGGTCCTCGGATCCGCCGTCGGGATACTCCACGTTGACGTGGTCCGTCATCGGCGCCGCCGAGAGGACCGCCTGGCCGAAGGCCCCCGGATTCCACGGCGTCCCCCCGCACCGCCCCCGGTGACGAAGCACCGTTCCGTACTCGACGTGGTAGACGAGCCCGTAGAGGCTCTCCAGATATGCCCGGATTCTCTCGACGTCACGCACGCACGCTTCTTGCATGCCGACGATCTGGGGGGCGTACGTGGCGATCTCCGCCGCCCGTTCGACGTCGCTCTCCTCGCACGGGTTGCAGATGTTCCACGTCATGACCCGGTTCTGTACGACGTCCCTGGGAGCGTCGGAGGGCAGCGGCCTGACGACGAGGGCATCGCCCGGTGCGCTGGGACCCATCAACAGCAGGCATGCCACGGCCATGGCACCCGCGAGCAACCGCGCGCCCCTTCCGAGCACCATGGCCTCCCCAAGATGTGTACACATGGCACCTGACGTCTTGGGACACAAGGTTAGGTGACGAGGGTGCAGTCGAACGACCAGAGGTGCCCGAGAATCTCCTCGTGACCGACGGAACTGATCCTGGCTGTCCGCGCGCACGTGGCCGACAGCGAACTGCCCGATCCGGCGTCCGCGGACGACGTGCGGGCGGTGGAACGCGTGGTGGGGCAGCCGATGCCCGCGCTCCTGCGGCGGCTCTCCGGACGCTGGAGTCACCGGAGACGCTGGAGACGCCGATGACGGCAGCCCTGGGCACGGCGCTGTGTCTGCCGCCGTGCCCAGGGCCGATCGGCACACCGCCGTACCGTGCTGGGACGCGCGCTGGTGGACGGGGCGGCCCCTTCGTCGGGCGCCGCCCCGTCCACGCCGCCGGTCACCCGCTGACGCCCCGCGGGCTCAGCAGGTGGGCACGTCTGGGAGCCAGGGGTCGGTGACGTCGAGGAAGATGTTGGAGACGTAGCCGCCGTAGTCGGGCAGGTAGGACCAGGCGTCGTTGCTGTGGCCGTCGTAGTTCACGAGCTGACCGCGGACCTGGCACCGCACCCGCACGGTCGTGGGTCCGGGCAGGCTCGCCACGCGGGTGGAGGTCGTCGTCGCCTGCTGCCGGATGCTCACGTCGGTGCCCCACGTCGGGAACGACGTGGTGTCGCCGCCGTCGTCGGTCCAGAGGTAGGTGACGGTCACCCAGCCGTTGTCGTCGAGGCCGACGTTGTAGAAGGTGCCGTCGGCCAGGTCGATGCCGGCCGGGTTGGCGACCTGCCGGCCGAACTCGTCGCGTCCCCCGTTGTAGCCGTTCTCGTACGCCGCCTGCGCCTCGGGAAGGCCGCGCGGCAGATCCTTCCACTGCTCGCGCTGCGCGGAGGGGTTCCAGTGGTCGTCGTGCGTGTTCCACGGGCCGACGTCCCACACCGGTGCGGTCTCACAGCGGACCGGCCCGCACACCCGCACCGCATACTGGCCGCTGCCGTTGGGCGACAGGGCCCGTCGTGAGGGGAGCGCCACGAAGTGGTCGTCCTCACGGATGACGTGGCCGTTGGCGGTGGTGTGTCCGACCAGACCCTCGCGGGTGGCGTAGACCCGGGCGGAGAAGGCCGACGCCGCCTTCGGCGCGGGTTCGGCGGGCGCGCTGCCCGTGTCGTCCGCCGTCAGTGTCAGCGCTCTCACCGCGGCCGTGGCCCCGCCCTCGGCGTTCCACAGAGTGAGCCGGGCCTGGACGTCGACGACGTGGCGCGGCAGCTCCGCCGGGGTGCCGGTCGCCGCACTTCGCCACTCGGTCCAGGTCCCGTCGGCGGCCCGTCCCCGTACGTCGACCTCGACGCTCGCCGCCGCGGGCACCGTCGCGTCGAGACTCACGGCGACCCGGTTGACCGGCCGGTCGAGGTGGTGTGTCTCCAGCACGGCGGAGGCATAGCCGCGGTCGCGGCCCAGGGAGGCGGGGTTGACGGAACCGTCCCGCACCCGCAGGGTGCCCGACTCGTACCGGACGTTGACATCGTCGGCGCCGGTACGGGACAGGTCCGGGCGCCAGAACGCCGAGGGGGGCGGCGGCGCGGCGTCGGCGGCCGGAGCCGGAGCCGTGGCCAGTGCCGTACCGGCGAGGGTGAGCAGGCACACCGTGGCGCCCAGTGCGTGCCTGGATCGCGGTCCGCGGCGCGGGGCGGCGCCGCGGCGCCGGGTGGGAAGGGTCAGCATGTGTGGGCACTCCTGGGAGCCGGGCGTCATGGACGTCCATGAAGACGGTGGAGACGCAGCCGCCGTGGTCGGGCAGATACGACCGGGCGTCGTCGCTGTACCGTCGTACTCGACGAGGCCGTCTCGGACCTGGCAGGCCACGCGGACGGACGTCGGTCCGAGCGGGGCCGCCACCCGGGCGGAGTCCGTCGACGGCCGCTGACGGGTGATCACGTCCGTGCCCCGGGCCGGGCTGTTCCGTACCCTGGCGGCATGCGCACGCGCCCCACACTCAGCTGGACCCCTGACGAGGACCTGCCCCCGGGCAGCCTGGATCCGGGACCGGTCGCCGACGCGCTGAGCGCCGGTGGTGTGCTGGTGCTCAGCGGGGCGGGCATCTCCACGGAGTCGGGTATCCCCGACTACCGGGGCGAGGGCGGGAGCCTGAGCCGGCACACCCCGATGACCTACCAGGACTTCACCGGCAGTGCCCGGGCGCGACGCCGGTACTGGGCGCGCAGCCATCTCGGCTGGCGCGTCTTCGGCCGCGCCCGTCCCAACGCCGGGCACCGGGCCGTGGCCGCGTTCGAACGGCACGGCCTGCTCTCGGGTGTGATCACCCAGAACGTCGACGGCCTGCACCAGGCCGCCGGCAGCGAGGACGTCGTGGAACTCCACGGAAGTCTGGACCGGGTCGTCTGCCTCTCCTGCGGCGTCCTCGGTCCGCGCCGTGAGCTCGCCCGGCGACTGGAGGAGGCCAACGCGGGCTTCGAGCCGGTGGCCGCCGGAATCAACCCGGACGGTGACGCCGACCTCACCGACGAGCAGGTCGGGGACTTCCGCGTGGTGCTCTGCGCGGTCTGCGGCGGCATCCTCAAACCGGACGTGGTGTTCTTCGGTGAAACCGTGCCGCCCCGGCGGGTCGAGCACTGCCGCACGCTGGTCCGCGCGGCGGATTCCCTGCTGGTCCTCGGGTCGTCACTGACGGTGATGTCCGGGCTGCGGTTCGTCCGCCAGGCGGCGCAGGACGGGAAGCCGGTGCTGATCGTCAACCGGGACCCGACCCGGGGCGACCGGCACGCCCGCACCCGGGTCGCGC
This sequence comes from Streptomyces marokkonensis, assembly GCF_039539045.1. NCBI lineage: Bacteria > Bacillati > Actinomycetota > Actinomycetes > Kitasatosporales > Streptomycetaceae > Streptomyces > Streptomyces marokkonensis. Next base: position 4,234 of record NZ_BAABCQ010000114.1, on the reverse strand, counting down.
TCCCGCTGGGGACGGCCCTCGCCACCGTGGCCGCACGGCTGGACATCCCCGTCGACGACCCGGGGCCACTGCCGCCCCGAGGCTGAACGGCCGGGCCGGCGGTCACGCTCGATCACGCCCCCGGAGGCGCTCTGGGCCGGCCCGGCGGGATCGGACCGCAGGAAGCCGCAGCACCTCACCGGCCGTCTCTCCCGGGCGCTCCCGTGCTGCCCGGACCACCGGCGTTCAGATGCTGCAGCGCCTCGACCAGCTCGTGGCAGGCCCGTTCCACCGACCGTCTGGTGTTGAGCTGTTCGCTGATCACGGCGGACAGCAGGAGCGCGGTCAGGCCCAGGGTCCCGTTGAACGCCTGGAGCTTCATCATCGTCTCGACGTCGGTCAGTCGTCCGAAGGAGCCGGCCTCGTCCCTGGCGGCGACGGTGGCCACCACCGAGGCGAAGAGGGCGCACGGCATGCCGCCGGCCAGCTGGAAGCGCAGCGCGGCCCAGATCAGGATCGGGAACACGAGGAACAGGACGCTGACCGAGCTGTACGTGACCAGCGGTACGAGTACGCACACGACGAGGGTGAGCCCCGCGGCCTCACCCCATCGGCCGGACGGGGGCGGCAGGCGGGCGCGGTGCAGCAGAAGCAGCAGCGGGGTGACGATGACGACGCCCATGGCGTCACCCACCCACCACGCCAGCCAGACGAGCCAGACGTCGTCGGTGGCGAGTTTGTCCGTGAGGACGAGTATGCCGACGCCCGCCCCGGAACTGATCAGCATGGCGGTCAGCGCCCCCAGGAACACCAGCGCGAGGCCGTCGCGCAGCCGGCTCAGGCTCACGCGGAATCCCACCGCGCGCAACAGCAGGAGGGCACACAGGGGTGCGGCGGTGTTGCCGATCACGACTCCGACGGCCGAGAGCCCTGGCGCGGTCAGGGACGCGACCACCAGCAGGGCGCCGACCGCGATACCCGGCAGGCACCGTACTCCGAACAGCAGCAGGCAGGCGAGCGCGACGCCGGTGGGCGGGTAGACGGGGGTGACCACCGCCCCGTCCGCGACCAGTTGCTGCGACAGCCCCAGCCGCCCCGCCCCGTAGTAGCAGGCGGCGACGAGCAGTGTCTCGCACACAAGGACGACCGGTCGCGGCCAAGCACGGATACCCACCACAGCAGCCATCAGACACCGCGGTCACCGTGCCGGCGAGGCGAGTCGTGCCCGGTGCCTCCCTACGGCGTAACAGCGCGCCCGTCATGACCGACGACCAGTACCGCCGCGTCGTCCTCGTGCCCCACCAGCTCGGCGTTCTTGAGTACGGCGGCCGCGAGTGAGTGCGCCTCCATCCCCGCCACGGCGGCGATGCCCGCCAGCCGTACGACCCTTTCGAGCCCCTCGTCGACGCTGAGGGAGGGACCCTCCACCACACCGTCCGTGAGCAGGACGAAGACTCCGCCGGTGGCGAGCTGGTACCGGGTCACCGGGAAGTCGGTTCCCTTCAGGACGCCCAGCGGCGGTCCCCCTTCGTCCTCGGAGACCTCCGCCTTGCCGTCCGCCGTTGCCCACACGCAGGGGATGTGCCCGGCCCGCGCGCTCTCCAGAACGCCGGTGGCCGGGTCGAAGCGCATGAAGGTGCACGTGGCGAAGAGGTCCTTGTTCAGGGAGAGGAGAAGATCGTTCGTACAGGCGAGCAGGTCACCGGGCTCACTCTCCACGGAGGCGAGCGCCCGCAGACCCACGCGTATCTGACCCATGAAGGCCGCCGCGTCGATGGCGTGGCCCTGCACGTCTCCGACGGACAGGCCGATACGGCCGTCGGGGAGTACGAAGGCGTCGTACCAGTCGCCGCCCACGTTGAGTCCGGCATAGGCGGGTGAGTAGCAGGCCGCCAGGTGGAAGCCGGGGACCACGGGCAGATCCGCGGGGAGCATGTCGCGTTGCAGGGCGACCGCGAGCTCCACCTGGGAGCGTCGGAGTTCGGCGAGTTCCCGCGTCCGGGTCGTCAGCGAAGCCAGCCTGGCCAGCAACTCCTCGCCGTCAGGTGCGGGACGCTTGCGGAACATCGACCACCCCCGGGCCGGACGGCCTCTGGACGGGCTTCACCATGCGGTTCGCCACGGCGCCGACGGGCATCGGGAACCGGGCACTACCAGTGTCTCATTCAACCCGAACAGGGGCATACCATCATGAACCGGTCGGGAGGGCGATCGACTCGTCCCGCCCGACCTCCTCCCGTCCGGCCTCCTCCCGCGCGGCTACGAACCCGTCTCGGCCGGTTCCGGCCTGATCCGGAACAGCTCGCCGCCGATCTGGCCGATGAGCCCGTTCTCGTAGAGCATCAGCTCCGGGGCGATGCCGCCCTCCACCGGGCCTTCCGGCACCCGCACCGTGCCGCGCCAGCGCACCGCACCGTTGTCCAGGTCGAGACCCACCATTCGACCGGAAGGGCCGAGGTAGTACGCCACACGACTGCCGAGATCCACCGCGGCGCCGGAGTGCAGCTCCCGCATCGTGGGGTCGCCCGGCTCCGCCCGCAGCTTCAGCCCCAGGTCGCGCGACCACAGCCGCTTCCCGTCGCCTGCCGAGTAGGCGACCACGTCGCCGTTCCCACCGGGCGTCAGAATGACGCCGTCGGCCACCACGCCCATCGGCAGGCCGTCGACATGGTGCTGCGACGCCCGGCCCGAGCCGACGTCGACGCGAGTGAGGGTGGCGGGGCCGGGATCACTGAGGTACTTCTGCCCGTCGGCCATACCGCCCAGCAACACTGCGTCCCCGTCCGTGCCCAGGTAGGCTGTCGGGCCATCGACGACCGCCACCGTGCGCGCCTCGCCGGTCGCCGGGTCCAGCCGGACGACGGTGCTGCGCTGCGGGCTCTCCTCGCTGTCCGGCGAGCACATCAAGTACGGGACGCCGCCGATGGCCGCCCGGTCGCAATCCGCCTTCTCCCACGAGTACGTCCACAGCGTCCGGCCCGTCCTGTCGTCCAGCGCGACCACGCTTTCGAAGGTCGGGGAGTTGGCGAGAATCCCGCCGTCGAACAGCACGGCGGAGGCACGGCTGCGGCTGTCGTCGGCCAGTTCGTGCTTCCACAGCACCCGTCGGCTGACGATCTCGAGGGCGACGAGGTCGGTGCCGGCTGTCGACGTCCCCGGGGCGTGATCGGCGTAGGTGTACAGCACACCGTCGCGGACGCCGGGCAGCGACCCCGCCGGAGAGCGGCCGCCGTCGGCGTCCTTGGCCTTGTGCTGCCACACGACCTTTCCGGTGCGGGCGTCCACGCCGATACCGTCGTACTCCGCCCCCTGGCAGTAGACGGCGCCGGGACCGGTGGTGCAGGCGTCCCAGGACTTGCCGGGCAACGTCGTCCGCCACAGCAGCTTGCTCTGCTCGCTCACCCGCGAGGCCGGCGGCTGCGCCTTGCCGCCGCCGACCGCGCCGGTGGCGAGGACCACGCCGAACGTGACGCCGGCGAGGCCCAGGGCCGCTCCGGTGACGCGCGCCAGGTTCCGCCGTCGGCGGCGGCGCACGATGCGGTCGGCGATGCCCGCGGGAGCGCCCGGGTTGTCGGGGGTCCAGTGGTGCAGGACGTCTCGGATCGCTCGGTCGAGCCGGTCGGCGTTCATGTGCGGGCCCCCTTCGGTACGTTGCTGTTCAGGGCGGTGTCCGCGGCCGGCGCCGGGGCTGCCAGTTCCGGCGCGAGTCCGCGCAGCCGGGACAGTGACCGGTGGGTGGTGCTGCGTACCGTGCCCACGGAACAGCCCAGGACGCTCGCCACCTCGGTCTCGGACAGGTCTTCGAAATAGCGCAGCACCAGCATCGTGCGCTGCCGCGGAGTCAGCCGGGCGAGCGCCTGCCCCACGGTGATCCGGAGGTCGGCGTCGGACGTGCCGTCGGCGACGCCGTGGTCCTCCGGCGGCGCGGCGAACGTCACCTCACGGTGCGGGCGACGCAGTCGCCAGCGGCTGACCTGGTGGCGGTACATCACCTTGCGCACGTAACCGTCCGGGTCCTCGATGTGCCGCCAACGGCCCAGCGCCTTCATCAGAGCGATCTGCACCAGGTCCTCCGCCTCGTGCCGGTCGCCGCCGGTGAGCAGGTTCGCCAGGCGCAGCAGGGTGCTCCACCGGGCGTCGACGTAGTCCCGGAATCCCTCTTGGTCCTGCGGGTCCATGACCCCTCCCGTTCCCTAACGCTCATATGGACGCGCGGGCCCCGGCCGATCTATGCCCGCGTTCCCGGATTTCTTCC
>NZ_BAABCQ010000113.1:0-26071 GCF_039539045.1 Streptomyces marokkonensis | reverse complement strand
CCTCAAGGACCTGGTCGGTAATATGGCCGACAGCGGGAAGGAAGCCTTCGACGACTTCCTCGACCGGCCGGACAGGTCCAGGCCGTGCGGCTCGGGCAGCCCGGTCGACACACTGGCCGGACTGCCCGCGAACGCGCTCGGCGCGCTGGCCGGCGCCGTCAACCCCGCGGCCGTGCTCGCGGGCGCGGCCAACCCGCTCGCCGCGCTGGGAGGGACCGGCAACCCTCTCGCGGCGCTCGGCGGGGCCGGTAACCCCCTGGCCACTCTGGGCGGGGCCGGGGCCGGGGCCGGTAACCCCCTGGCCGCTCTGGGCGGCGCCGCCAACCCGCTCGCCGCGGTCGGCGGTGCGGCCGGTGCCCTCGGTGGGCTCGGGCAGTTGGCCGGAGGCCTCGGGCAGGCGGGCGGCGGGGTCGGCGACCTCATGTCGCTGCCGACCCAGCTCACCCAGCTGCTCCAGGTGCTGCCCAAGCTCGTCGAGGCGCTCGAGGGCCTGCAGAGCCTGACCAACCTGCCGGCCCAGGGCGGACAGTCCTCCCCCTAGAGCCGACCACCGGTGCCCCCATTCCGCCCGGCCGGACCGGTCGGGCGCACCGACCGCCGTTCGAGTACCCGGCTCCCGATCTGAGGAGGATCACACGATGGCGTCTGTCGTCGGCGATCGGCTGCGTCTCGTGGTCAAGGTGCTGGGCAGCCTCGTGGCCGACGAGGTGGGACAGGCGACCCGGCTGCGGAGACGTACGAGACGGGACACGCCGTCCCCGGCGGAGGACACCGAGGCCTCCGCCGGGTCCGCCCCCGGCACCTCCGCCGGGTCGGAGCAGCGCCGTGCCAAGGCGGTGCGGCAGGCACTGGAGAGCCTCGGACCCTTCTACGTGAAGCTCGGCCAGATCCTTTCCACCCGCCCCGACATGGTGCCGCAGTCGATCCGGGACGAGCTGCAGAACCTGCACGACCAGGTGGACGTCCAGCCCTTCTCCGTGTTCGAGCCGGTGCTGGCGCGGGACCTCGGACCGGACTGGAAGCTGCGCTTCGACGACGTCGAGACCACCGCCCCGCTCGGGGCGGCGTCCCTCGCGCAGGTCTACCGGGTGACACTGCCCGGTGGACGCCCGGCCGTGGTGAAGATCCAGCGGCCCGGCATCCGCGACGGCGTGCTCGCGGACATGGCCCTGATGCGACGGGCATCGAAGATCGTGGCCCGCGTCGCGCCCCGGTTCAACGAGGTCATCGACATCGAGGCGATGCTCGGCTCGGTCTTCGACGCGATGGAGCCGGAGCTCGACTTCAACGGCGAGGCCCACAACATGGACGAGGCCCGCGAGCACATCCGGCAGTTCCGCTCGCTGGAGGTGCCCCGGGTACTGCACGCCAGTCCGCGGGTCCTGGTCCAGTCGCTCGCCGGCGGGAAGTCGGTGCGGCACATCGACCGGAGCCACTTCACGGACGACGAGCGCATCGAGCTGGGCAAGGATCTGCTGCGTTTCATGTACCACGGGTACTTCGTCCACCGCTTCTTCCACGCGGACCCGCACGCGGGCAACGTCTTCGCCGCGCCCGGTGGTCCCGCGACGCTGATCGACTGGGGCATGGTCGGCCGTCTGGACCGCCGTACCAGTATGCAACTGCTCCCGCTGTTCATGACGTTGGCGCAGAACGACGGGGCCGGACTGGCACAGCACTGGGCGGGGATGGGCCGGATGACGCCGTGGGCCAACATGCCGGCGTTCGCCGCCGACATGGCCGCCTTCGTGCCGAAGGTCTCCCATCTGCCCCTGGAGGACATGAACTTCGGCGTCTCGCTCACCACGGTGCTGGCCAAGGCGACCAAGCGGGGCATCGGTTCACCGCCGGCCGTCTCGCTGCTGGGCAAGTCGTTCGCGAACCTCGACGGCTCGGTACGCTGCCTGGCTCCCGAGATCACGCTGCCTGAGGTGTTCCAGGGCGAGGTGCCGAAGATCCTCTTCTCGCTGGGCCGCGAGTTCCTGGGCCGCAACCAGTTCGCCCGCAACTCCATGGAACTGCTGCTGACCGCCGTCACCAGCCCTGAGCAGGTCCGCGGCGTGCTGTCCGACATCGCCAACCGACAGTTCGCGCTGAACGTCCACGAGCCGCGGACCCCCGCCGCGATGGGTGGCCAGCGACCCACCCGTCCCTCCGGCGGGCTGCTGGCGCTGGGCGCGCTGGCGGTCCTGCTCAACCGTCGCCGCTCCCCCTGAACCGACACGGAGGTTTCCCATGCCGGACACCACACGGCCCAAGGCCCCGCCCGCGTCGGGCGTCCCACTGCCGGACGGGCTCTCCCGGGTCGCCCTCTGGACGGCGTCCGCGCACGCCGCGGAGTACGGGCGGTCCGCGCCGTACGTCCGAGATCCGTGGGCCGCCGACTTCCTGCACGCGGCCGGCTTCACCGGGGGTCCCCCGGGCGACGGCCCGCTCCAGCGGCTGCTGCCCGACTGGGCCGTGGTGCGCACCCGCTTCTACGACGAGCACCTGACGGCCGCGGCCCGTTCGGGATGCCGGCAGGTCGTGCTGCTCGGGGCCGGTCTCGACACCCGCGCCTTCCGGCTGGACTGGCCGAGGGGGGTGCACGTCTTCGAGGTCGAGGATCCGGCGCTGCTGGCCTTCAAGGAGCACGTGCTGGACTGTGCCACACCGTCCTGCGGGCGCCGCAGCACCGTGGGTGCCGACCCGGCCGCCTCCTGGGGCGAGGACCTGCTCGCCGCCGGGCTGGATCCGCGCCGGCCGACCGCGTGGCTGTGCGAGACGCACCTCTACCATCTCCCGCCTCACACGGTGGAGTCCATCGTCCGCACGATGACGGAGCTCTCCGCACCCGGCAGCACCTTCGGTGCCGAGTGCGTGAACGCCGGGACCGCGTCCTCGTCGTTCGTGGCGCCGTTCCTCGAGGCCCTGTCGGCCACCGGGATCTCCTGGAACTGGCAGCTCGCCGAGCCGGAGGGCTGGTGGGCGGGGCACGGCTGGGACGCGCGGGTGGCCGACCTTTTCACACTGCCGTACGTGGTGCAGCGCCTGGCGCCCTATCTGCCGCTGCTCTCCGAGGCCGCGGCGAAGTGCGTGTTCCTGACGACTGGGACCCTGGGCGGCTCCGGCGGCTCCCGCGACTCCCGCTGAGGAACCGGACGGCACGGCAGGTGCCCCGGGCCCGTCGCGACGCGCAAGGGCCCTGCCGTGCCGCTGCCCGCTACGTCCGTTCCAGTTCCAGCAGTGCCGCCAGCCACAGGCCCGGGAGTTCGTCGGCCGTCGACAGGGCCTCGTCGTGGATCACGGCGAAGCAGGCGGTGTCGTGCTGGCTCGTCAGCGTGGCCAGGCAGCGGATACCGGCGCCGAGCCCGGAGTAGACGACGGCCCGGCGGGCGACGTTGCCCTGGTGGACGAGTGCGCTGCCGAAGTTCACGCTGCTCACCGGCCCTGCGACGGACCGGCCGTTGACCATCCGGGTGCCGACCCGGGCGCCGACCGCCCGCGGCCCGGCACTCAGCATCAGGCGCAGGGCCTCTCGCTGACGGCTGGTGCGCAGTGCCCCGGTCCGGGCGACCACGCGCTGCAACGCGTGATGCGCGGACGGCGCGTCACAGGGCAGCAGGACGCGTGCCACGACGAGCCGGTTGCCAGGGGCGCACTCCTCCCCGGGTCCCCGCACCGACATCGGGAGCGCCACCGGCAGCGGCGGATGGGGGAAACCGGCGCTCTTACGGTGCCAGGTGCCCACCGCGTGGGCGTGGGCGGCGAGGAAGACGTCGTTCACCGAGGCGCCGTGGGCCCGGGCGACGGCCCGCAGCCGCGCCACCGGGACAACCGCCTGACATATGTCCGTCCGCCCGTGGACGGGTACGTCGAAGGCCGGTTTGGCGGTCCGCCGGAAGGAGGCCGCCACGTCACCGACGGCACCGGCGAGGCCGCCGGGAGCCGGCAGGCCACGGTGGTGCGCCGGCGGTCCGCCCGCGGGGTCGTCGTCGAGCAGGGCCCGCGCGGTGTGCGCGGCTCCCACGCCGTCCTGGAAGGTGTGGTCGGTGCGGTAGCACAGACTGTGGCCGCCGGTGGGACCGTGCACCAGCCACAGGTCCCAGGGCGGCCTTCCGTCCCCGCCCATGGGACGGGACAGCATCAGCCGCCCGGCGCCCGAGCCGTCGTCGTCCCCGGGCAGCCAGGCCTCGTGCACGTGCCGCTCCACGTCGATCCGTTCGACGCGGGAGAACGTCCTGCTCCTCCGATCGATGCGGTAACGCAACGCCGGGATGCGGTGGGCGCGTTCGGCGACCCGGGCGCGTACCGAGTCCAGGGTGGGGGCGCGGCCCAAGAAGCCGAAGAGGAAACCGGCCGGCAGCGGTCTGCCCTCCATGGCCAGGTGGTAGGCGACGTCGGCGACGCCCATGGGCAGGGACGCCGGCAGACCGCCGTCGCTGCCGGGGCGGGGGTGGCGCATCCGGGACCTCTCCGTCGGTTGTCTCTCGGTGGTCTGTCAGTTTGCCTGTCGGTTCGTCTCTGTCGGTGCGTCTCTGGTGGTTTCCTGTCGGTCTGTCTCTCGGTCCCCGCCAGGACGTCAGCAGGCGCGGCGAGCGGCGCGTCCGAGCCCGTCCACGTACGCGCGCAGCAGGGGCCGGGCGGGGCCGTGGACCGGCAGGCGCGGGGCCCGGGAGCGGTGCCACGGCAGCGGTTCTCCGGGTTCCGGCGTGCCCAGCAGGGCCGCGGCCACGTGCGCGCCGTGCGCCACGGACAGGGCGAGGCCGTGTCCGCCGCAGCCGCCGACGTACCAGACGTCGGGGAACCCCTGGACCGGCCCGACCACCGGCAGGTCGTCGCCGGTGACACCGATGCGGCCGGACCAGCGGTGGGTGACCCGTGCCCCGGCGAGGCCGGGGCGCAGGCACCGCAGCCATCTCTCCAGCCGGCTCCAGGCGCGTTCCCGCAGTGCCTGCAGCCGGGGAGCGTCGAGCCCCGCCAGGACCGTGGCGGTGCCGCCTCCCGCCACCAGGCCCCCGTCAGGAAGCAGCCGGAAGTACGGCGCCATCGGCACGGCGTCGACGACGGCGCGTCCGGCGCCGCCGCCGAGTGCCTCGTACACCGGGGCGCTCAGCGGCTCGGTGGCGACGGCGTACACCTCCAGCGGGAGTACCGTGCCGACGGGCAGGTCCAGTGTCCGCGCGGCGGAGTTGACGGCCAGCACCGCCTGACCGGCGTAGAGCCGGCCGTGCGGGAGGACCAGCTCGGGGCCGACCAGGTCACCGGGGCGCAGCGCCAGCAGCGGGCTGCCGCCGTAGAAGCGCACGCCCTTGTCGGCGCAGGCGCGGGCGAGGGCGCAGGTCAGTGCGGCCGGGTCCAGGGTGGCGGCGGGGCGGTACAGGAGAGCGGCCTTGTACGGCACGCCCACGCGGTCGCGGATGCCGGCCGAGGTGAGGACGGGGACGTCCAGACCGATCTCGCGGCAGGCGCGGGCCTGCCGGGCGAGTGCCACCAGGCCCGCGGACGAGCGTGCGGCCATGAGCTGCTCGCCGGTTCGCAACCCGCACGGTACGCCGAGCCTGCCGCACAGGTCGAGGACGTCGCGTACCGCCCGCTCGCTGGCCCGGTGCATCCGGCGCGCCGTCCGCGGGCCGAAGCGGCGCACCGCGCGGTCGACGGAGGGGCCGGCCCGGGGGCCCAGCAGACCGGTGCCCCGGCCACTCGCCCCGGCGGCCGGCTGCTCGGCGTCCACCACGACGATGTCCAGCCCGGGGGCACTGACCGCCAGGTGGTAGGCGCAGGACAGTCCGGCCAGGCCGGCCCCGACGACAGCCACGTCCGCGGTGACCACACCGTGCAGTTGGGGATGCGGCGGCAGTTCCGCCGGTTCCCAGTACGGTGCTCCGGCCGGCGGCGTGGTCATCCGGCGGCGTCCGGCACCGGCTCGGTCAACGCCCCGAACCGGCGGTCGTGCCACAGCAACGGGCGCCCACCGCCCACGTGCACGGCGGCGACCCGGCCGACGACGAGGTGGTGGTCGCCGTAGCGGCGTACGTCCTCGGTCAGGCACACCGACCAGGCGAGCGCGCCCGCCAGCACCGGGACGCCCAGCACCTGCCGGATGTCGCTCCCGGCGAACCGCTCGGCCGCCGTCGTCGTGGGGGACGCGAACCGGCCCGCCAGCTCCTTTTGTTCCTCGCGCAGCAGGTGCACGGCGAAGACCCGGCGGGCACGGGCGGCGGCGAGGGTGCGGGAACCGTCGCGAAGACAGGCCAGGAGCAGCGGGGGGCGGGCGGAGAGCGAGGTGACGGCGGAGACCGTCATGCCGAGCGGGCCGTCCTCACCCCGGGCGGTCACGACGGTCACCCCGGCGGCCAGCTTGGCGTACAGGCCGAGGCAGCGGGCGGCACCGGGCCCCGGTTCCTCGTGCAGCGATTCTCCGTGCGGCCACGCCCCGTACAGCGGATCGGTCGCGGTGGGCGCCCCGGCGGTCGCCGTCCGGTCAGCCACGAGCCGCAGCCGCGCGTTCATCGATCACCTCCGCGTCCGCCAGGCCCCGCAGCACGCGGGCGATGTTGGTCCGCACGGTCGACTCGGCGACCGGGTCGAGGATCTCGGCCAGGGAGGGGATGCCGAGGTCGAAGGCGGCGGTGAACACGATGAGCGTGCCGCCGTCCCTGGGTTCGCAGCGCCAGGTTCCTTCGAAGGTCTGGAAGTCGCCGCTGAGCTGCTCGAAGGCGAGGGAGTGGGTCTCGGGCGAGTAGGTGTCGCGTTCCCGCCACCGCATCAGGCCGCCCCGGAACTCGACGGTCCAGTCCGAGACCGTCGAACCGTCGGGCAGCTCGGGCTCGACGGACACCTCACGGAAGGTGTCGCTGTACTCGGGGTAGCGGCGGAAGTCGCTGATGCGTCGGTAGACGTCGGCGGGTGCCAGTTCGTCGGCGAAGGCGTGCAGGACCACATGGCGCATGGGTCGTTCGGTTCCTTCCAGAAGCAGGAGTCAGCCGGCCATGCGGCCGGCCGCGCTGTGCAGGGCCTCGGCGAGAGTGGTGAGGAACAGGTCGAGCTCGGAGTCCTCGACCACGGCCGGCGGGGTCAGCCGCAGCACCCGGGTGGAGTTGAGGGAGTGGTTGACGAGCACACCGCGGGAGATCAGCTCCAGCAGGAGTTCACCGACCGCCTGGTCCTCGGCGAACTCGATGCCGATCAGCAGCCCCCGGCCCCGCACCTCGCACACCAGCCCGCCCTCGTACGGCGCGCACACGGCCCGTACGGCGGTGAGGACGCGAAGGCCGAGAGCGGCGGCCCGGGCCACGGTGTTCTCGTCCTCCATCGCCCGTACGGTGGCGAGGGCGGCGGCACAGGCGATCGGGGAGGCGCCGAAGGTGGAGGTGTGCAGGTAGGGGTCGCGGCTGAAGGGGGCGTAGGCCTCGGCGGTCGCGGCCATCGCGGCGACCGGTACGACACCGCCGCTGAGCCCCTTGCCGGCGAGCAGTACGTCCGGACTCACGCCCTCGGCGTCCACTCCCCACCAGGTGCCCAGCCGTCCCATGCCGGTCTGGATCTCGTCGACGACCAGCAGGGCGCCGTACGCCCGGCACAGCGCGCGCACCTGGCTGAGGTAGCCGGGGCGGGGGATGCGTACACCGCCCTCGCCCTGTACGGGTTCGATGATGACGCAGGCCCGGTCGCGGCGGACGGCCAGCGCCTGTTCGAGGCCGGCCGGGTCGTCGTAGGCGACCTGGGTGACGTCGGGGAGCAACGGCTGGAAGGGCGTCTGGTACGTGGCGTTGGCCGTGACGCTCAGCGCGCCGAGTGTCTTGCCGTGGAAGCCCCCGCGAGTGGTGATCAGCGAGGTGCGTCCGTGTGCGCGGGCCAGTTTCAGGGCGGCCTCGGTGGCCTCGGCGCCGGAGTTGACGAAGTGGACGTGGTCGAGGCCGGGTGGGGTGTGGGCGGCGAGTGCCTGGGCGGCCAGGGCGGCGACGGGTTCGAGGAAGACGCGGCTGGCCAGCGGGTGGGTGTCGATCTGGCGGTGCACCGCCTCGACGACGGCGGGGTGACGGTGGCCCAGGATGAAGACGCCGTACCCGCCGAAGTCGAGGAAGCGGCGGCCGTCGTCGGCGTGGATCCAGGCGCCCTCGGAGCGGACCTCGGCCATGCCGCCCATGACCCGGCCCATGACGGCGCGGCCGGAGCCGATGTGCTTGAGGTAGAGGTCGACGACATCGATCCGGTCGGACGGCTCGGCGGTCCCGGCGGACGGCACAGCCGTCCCCGCGGACGGCACAGCCGTCCCCGCAGGTGACCCGGCCGTCTCCGCGGACGGGGGTGACACCGTCATGACGCCGCCTCCCTCGGAGCGGTCGCGGCGGCCCGGTGCCGGCTGAGCAGGCCGGCCCTGTCCTCGGCCCAGCTCTCCGCGTTGCGCACGAGCGCGGCGCGGATGTCGGTGCGGGTCGGGCGGGTGCCGCAGTCGCGTTCGCCGAGGGAGGTGTCGAACGGCAGCTCCCGCTGGAACACCAGCAGTAGTTCCGCGTAGTGCTCCAGTCGCCGGCGGACCGACACGGGCAGGGCGGTGCCCTCCAGCAGGGGCAGCAGCAGCCGGTGCACGGCCTCGACCGGGATGAGCCGGGGCCGCTCGGGCCGGGGCAGGCCGTGGCGTACGGCGACGTCCGCGCAGACGTCGGCGACCTCCCGTAGCTCGACGGCCTCCTTCCCCGCCGTCAGCCAGTACTCGCCGCTGCCGACGCCGCCCCGGACCAGGTCTCCGATGGCCCGTGAGACGTAGTCCTGGGGCACCATGTCGATCCGGGCCTCGGGGGCTCCGGGAAGCACGGGCACCTGTCCCAGGACCATCGAGCCGATCGTCTTGGTCAGGCCCTGCTGACCGGCGATCCGCCCGGTGCCGGAATCACCCATGACGACCGAGGGCCGGACGATGGCGCCGGGCACGCCCGCGTCACGTGTCAGCTGCTCGGCCCGGGTCTTGGAGTCGAGGTAGGCGGCGGCGCCGGGAAAGCGCCGGCGGTCCTCCTCGGTGGGTGTGTTGGCCACGAACGCGGTACTCACCAGATACATCGGGGCGTCGGCCCGGGCGGCCAGGTCGAGCATGGTGTCCGCACCGCGCAGGTTGGTGCGTGTGATGTCGTCCGGTGGGGTACGCCAGTTGGTCTCGGCGGCGGAGTGCACCACGACGTCCACCTGGAGGGCCAGCTCGTGCCAGGCCAGGGGACTCAGACCGAGCCGGGGTGCGACGAGGTCGCCCCGCATCTCGCGCACCCGCGGATCGCGCAGCGGTGTGTTGCGACGCAGGCACAGCAGGTCGAAGTCGGGTGCCAGCTCGTCGATCAGGGCCCGTCCGAGCACTCCAGAACCACCGGTGAGCAGCAGGGTGCGGCGGTCGCGCGGGCCCGCACGACCGGTGGGCAGGACGGCGAGACGCTGGTTGTCTGACGGCATGGGTGTGTTCTCCCAACGGGTCTCGGCCACCGATGAACGGCGGACTGAGGTCAGGCGATGAGGAGTGGCCGGTCGGCCAGGTACGCGGAGAACGCGCCGGTCATCCGGGAGCGCGACGGCGGGTGCAGGGACAGACCGTTGGCACAGGCGGCGAGGTGGCCCACCTCGTCGGAGGCCATGAAGTTGAGCCCGCCGAGCAGTTCGACCGCGCGCGGGACGACACGGGCGATGGCGTCCTGGACGCCGTAGCGCACGTACAGGGCCTGCGCGAGCGCCGACTCGTCGAGGTCGCCGGCGTCGACGCGTCGGGCGACGCTCTCGGCGGTGGCCATGGCGGCCTCGGTCTCGACGTAGAGGCGTACGCGCTCGTGCTCGGGGATGCGGTCGTTCAGCAGCACCCGCTCCACCAGCGCGCTCGCGGCGCCGAGGTAGCTGCCCGTCATCAGTGCCTGGAACCAGATCAGACCCGCCGTCTGGAGCTCGTCGAGCCGTTCGCCGGAGGTCGTCGCGGTGCGCAGCAGGAGCTCCGGGGGGACGAGGACGTCCGTGAGGGTGACCTGTTCGCTCTCGGCACCGGCGAGGAAGGCGCTCGACCAGAAGCCGCTGACGCTCAGGCCGTCGCTCTCGGCGGGCACGAGGGCGACGGCGAGTTCGTCCCCCGGCCCGTCCTCGCGCGGGAGGACGACACTCGCGGTGAGCACGTCCATGGAGCGGGCGAGGCTGCACGGCCGCTTGACGCCGTTGATCCGGATGCCGTCCTTGGTCACCACGGCGGTCATCGACGGGTCCAGGATGCCGGCGCCGCTGCGGCCCTCGGCGAAACCGGAGGCGATGACCCGGTTGGTCGAGGCCACGCCTTCGACCAGCATCCACTCCAGGCCGTCGCCGAGGTCGCCGAGTCCGACCAGGGTGGCCATGGAGAAGTGGTGCATGGTGGTGGCCACGGCCAGGGAGGGAGAACGGCTGCCGATGGCCCGCTGGACGCGCAGCGCGTCCAGCGCGCTCGCGCCCCGGCCCTGGTGGGACTCCGGAACCAGGAGCCCCGGGCCGCCGCTGTCCCGGAAGTGCCGGATGCCGGGGCTGCCCGGCCGCTCCAGCTCCATCAGCGGGGTCTCGCGCAGGGCGGGGTCCAGGTCGGGCAACAGCTTGGCGAGGGTGGTGCGTTCACGCTCGAGGAATCTCATGGGCGTGGTCCTTTGGGGTGCGATGGGTGTGACACGTGCGCGGCGCGCGTACGGCACTCATATGGCGCTCGTGGGGCACTGGCGCGGCGCCCGCGCGGCCGCGCAAGCGGTGGCTCATACGGCGTTGGTGGCGCGCAGCAGCTGCCAGACGGCGCCGGGGCGGGGCCTGCCGCGGAAGGCGATGTACTCCGGGAGGACCGCGTGCGGGGCCCACTTCTGCTTGTACTCGAGCTGGGAGGCCGCGGGGTAGACGGTGCCGCCGCGTTCGGCCAGCAACCGGGCGAACCGGGAGAACAGGCGGCTGGCTCCCGGCGGTTCGTGCTCCGGGCCGAGCCCGGTGAACGGGGTGAATCCGAAGTGCAACCAGCCGGCTCCGTCGGCGGTCAGCCGTTCCATGACGGTCGCGTTGAGTGCCTCCATCACGCCGGGCGGCGCGTCGGGGCGGCGCCGGCTGAGGTCGTGCAGCCAGCCTGGCCGGCTGCCGTAGACCGGCGAGTAGTTGATGTACCCGACCACTTCGCCGTCGATCCGGCCGGCGAACAGACGGCGGTGCCTCTGGAGGCTCCCGTCGCGCTGGCCGACGAGGAAGCGCAGCTCCTTGACGTGCCGGCCCTTCTCCCGCAGCCAGCACCGATCGATCCGGTCCAGTGCTGCGTGGTCGTCGCCGTCCCCTACCTCGACGACCTCCAGACCGGCCCGCCGGGCGCGCGAGATCTTGTTCCGCAGCCGGACGAACCGTGAGCCGCGCAGCGTGAAACGGCCCAGGTCGACAGCGTACGACGCCCCGATCTGGTTGACCGTGAACCCGTGCGCCGCGTACAGCTCGGCGTCCGCCCGCTGCAGTTGTACGGCGACCAGGCGGCGTCCGGCGTGTGCGGCGAAGGCGTCCAGCAGCCGGGCGCGGTGTTCGGGTGCCGCGAACGGGCCGCCGAACTGCAGCACGTAACGGCCCGATCTGCGATAGGCGCAGGCGCCCTCGAACCGGTCGTCGTGGAAGAACGCGTTCCCGCTGTTGAGGGCCAGAAAGGAACTGGGGTTGTCGCTGTGCGCGGCGAGCGTGTCAAGTACGGACGGCATCGGTGTCCTCCACGGTCCGCGCCGCGGCGCCTTCACCGGAATCCGCCACCGAGCGGTAGCGCTGCTCGAACACGCGGAAGGCCGGGTCGGTTTCCGGTTCGAAGGCGACGCCGAAGGGTTTGAGGGAGTTCCCGAAGAGCGCCCGGTCGCCCATGAGGTGGATCGGAAGGGCGAGCAGCGCCCATTCGGGCCGGACGAACAGCGCCCACGCCCCGGCCAGGACGCCTGCCGTGACCAGGCTGTGCATCGCGTTGTAGGCCACGTAGTAGCCACGCGGAACGCGTCGGTCCGGGCTGCGCCGGAAAGCGATCGCGCCGGGAACATAACCGATGATGTCGATCACCACGAACAGCAGCACGAACACGCCCCAGCGAATCTCCGTACGGTGCTGGAAGGCGAGCACGAGCGATACGGTGAGAAAGCCCAGCCATTCGAGTCGGGAGAGAGCGAAGGTGGCCTTCGTCTCGAAGCGGTTCTTGGCGTCCACGGGCGCTCCTGGATTGCGCGTACGATTTTGGGGTTCGGCAGCGGCCTGCCCCCTCGCTGTGGTCTGTCACTCCGGTTTACGCACCGGCGCCTCTCACCCCTCGGGTCCAACCCCTCGTAAAGTAGGGGCGATTGAGCGGACGTGATCTTCGGGAGACTGTTTTCATGACATCAGCGCCGACCGGCCCGGAGAACAGCCGTCCGGGCTCCGCCGACAGCACGGCCGAAGGCGTTCCCGACGGCATTCCCGGCCAGGTGGCCGACGGCACGGCCGCCTGGGAGTTGCTGCTGCCCGCCGTCTCGGCGCCGGCACGCGCGCGTGGCCGTGCGCTGCAGGAGGCGCTGCGGGACGCGGTCCGCTCCGGCCGGCTCACGCCGGGCACCCGCCTGCCGTCCAGCCGGGACCTCGCGGCCGACCTCGGGGTCTCGCGGGGACTCGTGACGGAGGCGTACGAGCAGCTGACGGCCGAGGGGTACCTGCGCAGCGGACAGGGTGCGGGGACCTGGGTCGGCGACGCCGTCAGGGCGGCCCGTCCACGCGCGCGCGATCTCGCCCCGCGCTCCCCCGGCGACCGCGCCGACTTCGTGCCGGGGACGCCGGACCTGTCGCTCTTCCCCCGCTCGGCGTGGGCCGCCGCGCAGCGGGGCGTGCTGGCGGAGCTGCCGCACGAGAGCCTCGGTTATCCCGACCCGCGCGGGCTGCCCCGGCTGCGGACCGCGCTGGCCGAGCTGCTCACACGGCGCCGGGGCGTGGTGGCGGACCCGGAGCGGATCGTGGTCGTCTCCGGAGTGGCGCAGGCGACGGCGCTGCTCGCGAGCGTGCTCCACGCGCGCGGGATGCGCACCGCCGGTGTCGAGGATCCCGGCAGCCCTCAGCACGGCGCCCTGTACGCGTCGGCCGGCGTCGGCACCGTGCCGCTGCCCCTGGACGGCGAGGGGCTCGCCGTCGGCCCGCTGCACGCCTCGGGCGTACGGACGGTCGTGACGACGCCGGCCCACCAGTTCCCCACCGGCATCGCCTACTCGGCGCGGCGGCGCACCGAACTGCTGGACTGGGCGCGGTCCGTGGACGGGCTCGTCCTGGAGGACGACTACGACGGCGACTTCCGCTACGACCGTGCCCCGGTGGGCGCCCTCCAAGGGCTCGATCCGGAACGCGTCGCCTATACGGGTTCGGTCAGCAAGTCCCTCGCACCGGGACTGCGGCTGGGCTGGCTGCTGGTACCGGAGTGGCTGGCGGACGACGTCGTCGAGCGCAAACGCACCACGGACCTCGGACATCCGACGCTCGACCAGGCGCTCTTCGCGCGCTTCGTGGAGCGCGGCGACTACGACCGCCAGCTGCGCGTCTGCCAGCGCGCCTACCGCGAGCGGCGCGACGCGCTGGTCGCCGCGCTGGAGGAGCACTTCCCCGGCTCGCGGGTCTCCGGCATCGCCGCCGGACTCCACGCCATCGCCACGCTCCCCGAACGGTACGGTCCCGAGGAACACTTCCTCACGCGCGTGGCGGACGCCGGGGTCGCGGTTCACGCGCTGGCGGCGTACGGGCACGGGACGGGCGGTGACGGGACGGCGGGGAGGGACCGGACGACGGGGAAGAACGGGTCTGCGGGGAAGGAGGTGCGGCTGGTGCTGGGATACGCGCATCTGACGCCGGGGCGGATTCGGGAAGGGGTGGCGCGGATGGCGCGGGGCGAGTGTGATGCGTCCGGTGCGCGGGCGGCCGGTTGTTCACCCGCAATTTCCGTGCTCGCCGCGCCGCACCAGTAGGTCTGGCTCTGCACACCGGCCGGTCACCGGCCGGATCCCGTCCCTGGACGTCCCTGGAGGCGCATCCATGTCACACCGTCCGTTGCCCGGTCGCCGCAGCGTGCTGCGCGGCTCGCTCGCCGCGTCGGCGGCCCTGACCCTGCCCACCGCTCTCGGGGCGGCGCCGGCGTTCGCCCGTTCCGGGCGGCCGGGAGCGGGCTGGGGCGTGCAGACGGGAGACGTGACCGCCCACTCCGGTCTGGTGTGGGTACGGTCCGACCGGCCGGCCCGGATGATCGTCGAGACGTCCGCGACCGAGTCCTTCCGCAACCCGCGCAGATGGCGCGGCCCGCTGCTGGGCGCCGGCACGGACTTCACCGGCACGACCAGGCTGCGCGGCCTGCCGCCGGGCGAGCAGATCCACTACCGAGTCCTCCTCGCCGACCCGGACGACCCGCGCCGCACCGGCGAGCCGGTCCCCGGCACCTTCCGCACGGTGCCGGTCCGCCGGCGCGAGCCAGTGCGTTTCGTGTGGTCCGGCGATCTGGCGGGCCAGGGCTGGGGCATCAACCCCGACCTCGGCGGCTACCGCATCTACGACGCCATGGGCGCCCTGGACCCGGACTTCTTCCTGTGCAGCGGCGACAACGTCTACGCCGACGGCCCCATCGCCGAGACGGCCGCACTGCCCGACGGCAGCGTCTGGCGCAACGTCACCACCGAGGAGAAGTCCAAGGTCGCCGAGTCCCTCGCCGAGTTCCGCGGCAACTTCCGCTACAACCTGCTCGACGAGAACCTGCGGCGCTTCAACGCCCAGGTCCCGTCGGTCGTCCAGTGGGACGACCACGAGGTACGCAACAACTGGTACCCGGGCCAGGTGATCGCGGACACGGACAGCCGTTACACCGAGAAGCGCGTGGACGTGCTGGCCGCCCGGGCCCGGCGCGCGTTCGGCGAGTACTTCCCGATCTCCACCCTGCGCCCCGGCGCGCGGGAGGGCCGTGTGCACCGGGTCCTCCACCAGGGTCCCCTCCTCGACGTGTTCGTGCTGGACATGCGGACGTACCGCAACGTCAACTCCCCCGGCGGCCAGACCGTGGACCCGCAGGGCATCCTGGGCCGCGAGCAGTTGGAGTGGCTCAAGCGGGAGCTGTCGCGGTCGCGTGCGGTGTGGAAGGTGATCGCCGCCGACATGCCGGTCGGCCTGGTCGTGTCCGACGGCACCGAGGGCAAGGCGAACATCGAGGCGGTGGCGCAGGGCGACCCCGGCGCGCCGCTGGGACGTGAGTTGCAGATCGCCGAACTGCTGCGTTTCGTGAAGCACCGGCGGATCACCGGCACGGTCTGGATGACGGCCGACGTGCACCACACCTCGGCCCAGCACTACCAGCCCTCGCGGGCCGCGTTCACCGACTTCGAGCCGTTCTGGGAGTTCGTGTCCGGGCCGCTCAACGCGGGCGCCTTCCCGGCGAGCGCGCTCGACGGCACCTTCGGTCCGGAGAGGGTCTTCGTGAAGGCGCCGACCGCCTCCAACGTCTCCCCCGCGGGCGGCTACCAGTTCTTCGGCGAGGTCGAAATCGACGGCGACAGCGCCGAGATGACGGTACGGCTGCGTGAGCAGGACGGCACGGTGCTGTTCACGAAGGTACTCCAGCCTGGCCGGGTGGGTCAGTAGTTCCCGTAGCCTGTGAGGTGTGCCGCGCACCGGCGTCATCCCCCGGTGCGCGGCCCCTGACCTTCTGAGGCCGCGCTTCCCAAATGTCCCGGAAGCTCTTTTTACCCATCGGTCACAGAGCGTTCGTGATCACGCAACACCGTTCCTTCACAGTGGTCGCATGAGTCGAGACATGTCCGATGTGACGGGCGCGGTGGCGCCCCTCGTGGAGCACGGCTCCGCGGTACCCGCCCTGCTGCTGGCGTCGGTGGCCGCCCTGGTCGCCACGGCGGGCTTCCACACCTGGTGGTCACGGCGCCACGGCCACGCCCCGCCGACGGACGATCCCGACGCCCGGCCGCCGTCCGCCGCCTCTCTGTCCGGGTCCTCCGACCCGGACAGCGAGCCGGTGGCGGCAGCGGAGGCCGGGGACAGCGCGCTGTGGCGGATGCGGACGACAGTGCGGGACGCACCCGGGTCGCTGGCCGTGCTGTGCACCGCCCTCGCCGAGAGGCGGGTCGACATCCTGAGCCTGCAGACGCATCCGCTGGCCGAGGGCACGGTGGACGAGTTCCTGCTCCGTACCCCGGGTGAGCTGACGGGGTCCGAGCTGGCCGGTGTGGTGTCGGCGGCGGGCGGCGGGCGCACCTGGACGGAGCGGGCGGACGCCCACGACCTCGTCGACGCGCCGACCCGGATCCTGGGACTGGCCGCCCGGACAGCTCTGGACACGGCGGAACTTCCGCTGGTTCTTCGGCAGTTGCTGGGCCGGTGCACCATTCGTTCGCTGCCCGCGGGCGTCATGGGGCAGGAGGTGGACGACGTGCCGCCGGAAGGCGCGCTGAAGGACACCGTGCTGCGGCTGCGCGCGCCGGAGGGCGGGGTGATCAGTGTGGAGCGGCCGTACCTGCCGTTCACCCCGGCCGAGTTCGCCCGGGCCCGGGCGCTGGTCGAGCTGGACGCCCGGCTCGGTCCGCGTGTCCCGCGCGGCCGGGACGTGCTGACGCTGCCCGAGGGGAGCGACATCACGGTGCGCCGGGCCGACACGCGTGATGTTCCGGCGGCGAAGGCGATGCACGAGCGGTGCTCGGCACAGACACTCGGGCGGCGGTACCACGGCCCGGTCGAGGACGCCGACCGGTATCTCCACCACCTGCTCAGCCCGCGCTACGGCCGCACCCTCGCCGTACAGGCCGCCTCGGGGAGGATCGTCGGACTGGGTCACCTGCTGTGGGACGGGGACGAGACGGAGGTCGCGCTGCTCGTCGAGGACGCGTGGCAGTGCCGGGGCATCGGCGGCGAACTCCTCGGCCGACTCGTGGCGATGGCGGTGGAAACGGGCTGCGCGAACGTGTACGCCGTGACGCAGGCGTCCAACACCGGCATGGTCGCCGCGATGCGCGGACTGGGACTCCCCCTCGACTACCGGATCGAGGAGGGGACCCTGGTCGTCACGGCCCACCTGGACCCCGCGGCCCTGGCCGCGACGCGGCTGCCGCACGGGGAGCGGATCGGCGGGGAGTGAGCCCGCGGGCGTGCGGCGCGGTGGGCCGGCCCGCGAACGCCGGCCCACCCACGACGACCGACCGGCCCACCCACGACGACCGACCGGCCCACCCACGGCGACCGACCGGCCCGCGAACGTCGGCCGGTCCGGCCGGCGCACGGTGATCAGTCGGCCCGCGACAGCGCCTCCCGCGACGGGACCGCCCCGCCTGCCCGCTCCCCCGCACGCTCCCCCAGCGCCCGGTCGAGGTCGGCCCACAGGTCGTCGACGTCCTCCAGGCCGACCGACAGGCGCAGGAGCCGGTCGCCGACCCCGGCGTCGCGGCGGTCGTCGGCGTCCACGATGCGGTGGCTGATGGACGCGGGGTGCTGGATGAGCGTGTCGACGCTGCCGAGGCTCACGGCCGGGGTGATCAGGCGGACGCGGCCGATGACGTCGTGCGGGTCCCCATGGACCTCGAAGGAGACCATGGCACCGCCGATGCGCGGATAGTGGACGCGGGCCACGCGCGGATCGGCGGCGAGGCGGCCGACGAGCGCGGCGGCGTTCGCGGAGGCGGCCCGCACGCGCACGGGCAGGGTCGACAGCCCGCGCAGCAGCAGATAGCCGGCCAGCGGGTGCAGTACACCCCCGGTGGCGAAGCGCACCTGCCGCAGCCGCCCCGCGAACTCCTCGTCGCAGGCCACCACCCCGGCCAGCACGTCGCCGTGCCCGCCGAGGTACTTGGTGGCGCTGTGCAGCACCAGGCGAGCGCCCTGTTCGGCGGGGCGCTGGAGCACGGGCGTGGCGAAGGTGTTGTCCACGAGCAGCGGCACCGACCCGCAGGCGTGGGCGACGGCCCGCAGGTCCACCTCGGCCAGCGTGGGGTTGGCGGGCGACTCCACGAGCACCAGGCCGGTGTCCGGGCGCAGCGCGTCCGCGACACCGGCCGGGTCGGTCCAGGTGACCTCGGACCCCAGCAGCCCGGCGGTCAGCAGATGGTCGCTGCAGCCGTACAGCGGCCGTACGGCGACGACGTGCCGCAGCCCCATCGAGCCCCGGACCAGCAGTACAGCGCTCAGCGCGGCCATGCCGCTGGCGAAGGCGACCGCGGCCTCGGTGCCCTCCAGCCGGGCCAGCGCCGTCTCGAAGCGGGCGACGGTGGGATTGCCGAGACGGCCGTAGACCGGTGGGCCATCGGGTTCGGCGCCGGTGGCGGCGAACGCGTCGATGCGGGCGGCCTCGCCGCGGCTGTCGTACGACGGGTAGGTCGTGGACAGGTCGATGGGCGGGGCGTGCAGTCCCCGGCCGGCGAGATCGTTGCGGCCGGCGTGCACGGCCTCGGTGGCCAGTGCCCTGCCCGTGGGAGCGTGCGAGGGCACGGTGGTGCGTCCCTCGTCGGACGGTGACGTGTGTGTGCGCGCAGAGTCCATGGCCGAAGAGTGAACACTCACCGGGCCTGCGGGGCCGCCGACCGTGCTACGTTCGGCGCATGACCGAGTCCGTCGTACTGGATCCGGTGGATCTTCATTTGCTGCGGCTGCTGCAGAACGACGCCCGGACCACCTACCGCGATCTCGCCGCCCAGGTCGGGGTGGCCCCGTCGACCTGCCTGGACCGGGTGGCCCGGCTGCGGCGGGCCGGGGTGATCCTCGGCCATCGGCTCGAACTGGACCCGGCGAAGCTCGGCCGCGGCCTCCAGGCGCTGCTGTCGGTGCAGGTGCGCCCGCACCGGCGGGAGCTGGTCGGCCCGTTCGTGGACCGGATCCGGGCGCTCGCGGAGTCGCGCACCGTCTTCCATCTCACCGGTCCGGACGACTATCTCGTCCATGTCGCGGTCGCGGACATGACGGATCTGCAGCGGCTGGTCCTGGACGAGTTCACGTCCCGTCGGGAGGTGGCGCGCGTCGAGACGCGGCTGATCTTCCAGCGGTGGGAGTGCGGCCCCCTGTTGCCGCCGGCCGCCCCCGCTGCCACGCCCTGAGCGAAATCCGGCCGTCCACGGCGGCGGGCCCGGCGAACCGGGCTGACGCGGCACCGGAATCCGTATGAGGATGTCCGCATGTCAGAGACCAAGAGCCCGCTGCCCCGCGAGGTCGCCGACGCCTACGTCGACGAGCTCATCGCCCTCGACCCGGTCACCGGTACGTACCTCGGCGTGCAGGAGAGTTCCAGCCGCCTGCCCGACTTCTCGCCCGCGGGACAGGAGGCTCTCGCGGAGCTGGCGCGGGCCACGCTCGCTCTGCTGGACGAGGCGGAGCGCCGGCCCGGCGGGGACAGCGACGTGGAACGGCGCTGCGCCCGGCTGCTGCGCGAGCGCCTCACCGCCGAACTCGCCGTTCACGAGGCCGAGGAGGGCCTGCGTTCGGTCGGCAACATGGGCACCGCCGCGCACTCGGTGCGCGAGGTCTTCACCATCACGCCGACGCAGACGGACGAGGACTGGGCGCGGATCGCCGAGCGGCTGCGCGCGGTGCCGGCGGCGTTCGCGGGCTATCGCGAGTCCCTGGCCCTGGGTCTGGAACGCAAGCTGTACGCGTCTCCGCGCCCGACCGCGACGTTCGTCGAGCAGCTCGGCGAGTGGGCGGACACGGGTGAGGGCCGCGGCTGGTTCGAGGACTTCGCGTCCACCGGCCCCGACGCGCTGCGCGCGGAGCTGGACGAAGCGGCCCGGGGTGCGACCGCGGCCGTGGTGGAGCTGCGGGACTGGATGCGCGACGCCTACGCGCCGGCGATCGAGGGCGCCCCGGACACCGTGGGGCGCGAGCGCTATGCCCGCTGGTCGCGCTACTACAACGGCACGGACCTGGACCTGGACGAGGCGTACGCGTACGGCTGGGCCGAGTACCACCGCCTGCTCGCCGAGATGAGGCAGGAGGCGGAGAAGATCCTGCCGGGTGCCGAGACGCCGTGGGTGGCGCTGGCGCACCTGGACGAGCACGGCAAGCACATCGAGGGTGTCGACGAGGTCCGCGACTGGCTGCAGGGCCTGATGGACCGGGCGATCGAGGCACTGGACGGCACCCACTTCGAACTCGCCGAGCGGGTGCGGAAGGTGGAGTCGCGCATCGCCCCGCCCGGCAGCGCGGCGGCGCCGTACTACACGTCCCCGTCGGAGGACTTCTCGCGCCCCGGCCGCACCTGGCTGCCGACGATGAGCCTCACCCGTTTCCCGGTCTACGACCTGGTCTCCACCTGGTACCACGAGGGTGTTCCCGGGCACCACCTCCAGCTCGCCCAGTGGACGCACGTCGCCGAGGACCTGTCCCGTTACCAGGCCTCGGTCGGCATGGTCAGCGCCAACGCCGAGGGCTGGGCGCTGTACGCGGAGCGGCTGATGGACGAGCTGGGCTTCCTCACCGACGCGGAGCAGCGGCTCGGTTACCTGGACGCGCAGATGATGCGGGCCGCCCGGGTCATCGTGGACATCGGCATGCACCTGGAGCTGGAGATCCCGGCCGACTCCCCGTTCCGCCCGGGCGAGCGCTGGACGCCGGAGCTGGCGCAGGAGTTCTTCGGCGCGCACAGCAGCCGTCCGGCGGACTTCGTGGAGAGCGAGCTGACCCGGTACCTGACGATCCCGGGCCAGGCGATCGGCTACAAGCTCGGTGAGCGGGCGTGGCTGCTGGGCCGGGAGAACGCCCGCAAGCGGCACGGTGACGCCTTCGACCCGAAGGCCTGGCACATGGCGGCCCTCTCCCAGGGTTCGCTGGGTCTGGACGACCTGGTGGACGAGCTGTCGCGGCTGTGAACCGGGCGTCGGCTCCCGGCCGCCCCGGGCCTCACCGCCGGAAGCCGCCCTCCGAGTCGACGACCTGACCGGTGACCCACTCCCCCTCGTCCGTGGCGAGCCACGCGATGAGGCGGGCCGGGTCGTCGGGCATGCCCCACCGGCCGGCGGGGAAGAGCGCGGCGACGGCCTCGTAGTCCTCGCCGGTCATGTAGTCGGTGTCCACGGGCCCGGGGTTGACCGCGTTGACGGTGACGGCGTGCTCGGCGAGGGTCGTCGACAGGGAGCGCGTGATGGAGGCGAGCGCGCCCTTCTGGAGCGCGTAGGCGATCTCCCCGGGCATGCCGCCCGCGATGTCCTGGCCGGAGGTCGTCATCACCACACGCCCGCCGGGAGTGCGGGGCGGCAGCGCGGCCCGCAGCCGGGCGTAGGCCTGGACGAGCAGCAGCACCGAGCGGGTGTCGACCTGCCAGTGGGCGTCGAGCATGGCCGCGTCGATCGTGTCGAGGGTGCCGTCGGAGCCGCTGAGGGCGTGGTTGGCGACCAGGATGTCCAGCCGTCCGCCCAGCGCCTCGGCGGCGGTGGCCACGAGTTCGCCGGGGGCGGCGGGGTCGGCCAGGTCACCGGGACCGGCCAGCACGGTGGCGTCCGGGTCACCGAGCGCTGCGCGTACGGAGGCGACCACGTCCTCCGTACGGTCGGCGCCCCAGGGCATGGCGGCGTCGTGCGGCAGGTGGTGGTGCAGGTAGACGCTCGCCCCGTACGCGGCGAGCCGCCGGGCCACGGCGTGGCCGATGCCGCCGCGCCGACTGGCCCCGGTGACGAGGGCGGTCCGACCGCGCAGGGGCAGGGGGTCGCGGCGCAGTTCTTCGGGGGCGGGGTGCGGAAGTCGTGGCATGGGCAACCATGATGGACGGCCGGCCGCCGCCACGCATTCCGATATCACCCCGCAGTCCGGGAAGTCAGAGGTCCGCGAGCCGCCGCGGCTGTACGACGTTCAGCGAGGCCTCCGGCCCGGGGCGCGGCTCGGCCGCGCGCACCGCGTAGCGGCCGGGGTCCAGGGGCGACTGTCACATGGCCGGCGCGTTCGCCGCCGAGGCCCGCCGGGAGCGCTCAGCCGGCGCCCCGTTGCCGCAGTACCGACCCCGTCCGTCCCTTCACGACCTCGAGTTGGGCGTGTATCCGCCGTCGCAGGTCGGCGACATGGCTGACGATGCCGACGCTGCGGTCCCGTTCGCGCAGGGAGTCGAGGACGTCGAGGACCTCGTCGAGGGTCTGGTCGTCGAGGCTGCCGAAGCCCTCGTCGATGAACAGGGTGTCCAGACGGACGCCGCCGGCCTCGTCGGTGACGACGTCTGCGAGGCCGAGCGCGAGGGCGAGCGAGGCGAAGAACGTCTCGCCCCCGGAGAGTGTGGCCGTGTCGCGCTCGCGGCCGGTCCAGGCGTCGACGACGTGCAGGCCGAGGCCGCTGCGGCCGCGCCCGGTGCGGTCGTCGGAGTGGACGAGGGTGTAGCGGCCGGAGGACATGCGCTGAAGGCGCGCGGTCGCCGCGGCGGCCACCTGCTCCAGGCGGGCCGCCAGCACGTACGACTCCAGGCGCATCCGGCGTTCGTTGTCCGCGGAGGTGCCCGCGGCGAGTGAGGCGAGGCGGGCGACGCGGCCGTGCTCCTCGCGCAGTGGGGCGAGGAGGCGTACGGAGTTGGTGGCGTGCGCGGACAGCCGGTCCAGTTCGGCGCAGCGCCGGGCGGCCGCGTCGCGTGCCGAGGAGGCGTCGCGCAGCCGTCGGCCCGCGTCGGCGGCGGTGTCCTGTGCCGCGCCGAGGCCGGCGGGCGGCTGCTGGGCCGCGGCGGCGGTGTCGGCCTCGGTGAGGACCGCGCGTACGGCGGTCTCCTCGGAGTCCCATGCGTCGAGCCGGCGTTGCAGCTCGCGGTGGGCGGTGTCGTCGAGCAGTGCGGCGGCGGCGTCCCGTGGGGTGTCGAAGCCGGCACGGAAAGCGGCGTCGGCGAGACGGGCGTCGGCGTCCTTGAGCCGCTGGGCCGTGTCCTCGGCGACGCGGGCGGCGTCGGCGGCCTCGGTGAGCAGCGCGGCCCGGCGCTCCAGCTGCGCGGCCCGTGCCGCCACGCTGTCGGCGGTGCCGCGCGCCCGCGTCAGCTCCTCCTCCAGCGCGGCCCGTTCGCTCTCCAGCCGCTCCCGGTTGCCGACCCGGGACGCGGCCCGGACGGCGGCCTGCTGCTGGGCCGCGATCCGCTGCTCCCGTTCACGCTCGGCCCGGCGCAGCTCCTCTTGCGCGGCGTGCAGCCCGGAGGCGTTCACCCGCGCCCGCGCGTACCGCCGCTCCAGCTCCTCGGCCTCCTCGGCCAGCCGGGCGGTGGGCGCGTCTCCCGCCTCCGCGGTGGCGGCGGCGAGTGCCTCCCGTACGGTACCCAGGCGCCGTTCGGCCTGGGCGCGCCGCTCGTCGGCGTCCTGGAAGGCGACGAGGGCGCGCTCCTCCGCCTCGCGGTCGACGTGCCCGGCGATCTTGCGTGCGGGGGCGGGGTGCTCGGTGGCGCCGCACACGGCGCACGGTGCGCCGTCGGTGAGGCCTGCGGCGAGTTCGGCGGCGATGCCGTTCAGCCGCTGCTCCTTGAGGTCGAGCCAGTGGGCACGGGCTTCGACGGCGCGTTCGGCCGAGCCGAGGACGTGCCGCTGGGATTCAGCCGTGTCACCGGTCAGCCGGTCCCGTTGCCGGGCCGCGTTCAGCCGGCGCTGCGCCGGGTCGCGCTGCACGGCGAGCTGCTCGGCGTGGGTCGCGGCCTCCTGCGCGGAGTCGACGGCGGCCTGCAGCCGGGAGCGCGTGGTCTCCCAGCCGGCGAGCCAGCTCTCCGCCTCGTGCAGGGCCTCCTCGTCGGCGCGTTCCTGGCGGTCCAGTCCGGCCCGCTCCTCGACCAGCTCGGCGAGGCGCTGTTCGGCCCGCCGGGCCGACTCCAGGCCGCCCAGTTCCTCAGTGGCCCGGCGCGCGGCGGCGGCCAGCCCCGTGGCGCCGGCGTCCGCCAGGGCCTGCGGCAGGGCGGCACGCGCGCGTGCCTCCGAGCCGGCCGCCCGCCGGTGTTCGGCGTCGGCGGCGTCCCTCAGCTCCAGTGCGGGTGCGACCGATTCGGCCTTGCGGGCGCGCTCCATGCGTTGCTGCGCGGCGCGGTGGGCGTCGGCCCGCTCCGCCAGCCGCTCGGCCCGCTCCCGCGCCTGCGCGAACCGGCGTTGCAGCCGGTCCAGTTCGCGTGTGTCGGCAAGGTCGCGTTCGGCCGCGGCCTGGGCGGACTCGGTGGCCGTGAGCCGGCAGTCGGCGACGGCCAGCAGTTCCCGGGCGGTGGTGCGCGCTACGGCGGCGGCGCCGAGGACTGCCTCGGCCAGTCCCGGCTCGCCCGGCGCCAGCTCGGGCAGTTCCATGGCGTCACCGGCGGCCTGCTGCATCCGGTGGGCGTCTGCCAGCAGCGCGGCGTCCCCCTCGCGTACCCGGGTTTCGGTCGCGCGGCGCCGCTCGGCGAGGCGCTTCTCGACCTCGGCGAAGCGCCGGGTGTCGAAGAGCCGGCCGAGCAGCTTGCCGCGCGCCTCCGCGTCGGCGCGCAGAAAGCGCGCGAAGTCGCCCTGGGGCAGCAGCACGACCTGGCAGAACTGCTCGCGGCTCATGCCGAGCAGTTGCGTGATCTCCTCACCGATCTCCTGGTGGGAGCGGCTGAGGTCCTTCCAGGTGCCGGCGCGCGCGTCGTACTCGCGCAGCCAGGTCTGGGCCTTGTCGACGGTCGTGCCCCTGCCGCGCAGCTTCGGGCGCTCCCAGGGCGGCTGCCGGGTGACCTCCAGCCGGCGTCCGGCGACGGTGAGTTCGAGGCGCACCTCGGTGCGCGCGGCGACGGCGTGGTCGCTGCGCAGGGTCATGCCCTGGCCGCTCTGGCGGGCGCCGGGCACCGAGCCGTACAGCGCGTAGCACACGGCGTCGAGGACGGAGGTCTTGCCGGCGCCGGTGGGTCCGTGCAGCAGGAAGAGTCCGGCGGTGGACAGCTCGTCGAAGTCGACGCTCTGCGAGCCGCCGAAGGGCCCGAAGGCGGTGATGTCCAGGCGGTGCAGCCTCACCGGGCCACCTCCCGCACGGTGTCGTCCGCGCGCACCGCGTCGAAGGCGTCCCGCAGCACGCTCCGTTCGTTGCCGTCGGGTCCGGCGCCGCGCACGTGGGTCACGAAGTCCTCCGCGATCTGCTGGTCGCTGCGGCCGGCGAGGCGCCGGGCGTAGGACACGGCGGGGTCGTCCGGGGCCCGCTCGGGATCGAAGACGAGGCTCAGCGTGTGCGGGAAGCGGCCGGTGAGCCGGGCCATGGGGTCGGCCGGGCGGACCGGGTCGGTGAGGGTCGCCTCGACCCAGTCCTCCTCGTGCCGGGTGTGCTCCGGGTCGGCGAGCAGTTCCTCCAGCGTGCCCCGCAGCCGGGCCAGGCCGCGCGGCACCGGGCAGTCGAGCCGCTCGGCGGTGACCGAGCCGTCGGCGTCCAGGTCGACGAGCCACATGCTCTTGCGGTGCTGGTGCTCCGAGAAGGAGTACGGCAGCGGGGAGCCGGAGTAGCGGACGCGCTCGGTGAGGGTCTGGCAGCCGTGCAGGTGTCCGAGCGCCACGTAGTCGACGCCGTCGAAGGCACCGCGGGGCACGGCGGCGACCCCGCCGACGGTGATGTCCCGCTCACTGTCGCTCTGCTCGCCGCCGGTGACGAAGGCGTGCGCGAGGACGACGGAACGGGTGCCCCGCGCGCGCGTGGCGAGGTCGGCGCGGACCCGGTCCATGGCGGCGGCGAGCACGGACTCGTGGCCCGCCTTCTCCACCCCGAACTCGCTCTTCACCAGGGCGGGTTCCAGGTAGGGCAGCCCGTAGAAGGCCACTTCTCCGTGCGTGTCCGCCAGTACCACCGGGGTCCCGCACCCCGCGGGGTCGGTGCGCAGGTGGATGCCGGCGCGGTCGATGAGTCCGGCGCCGACGCCGAGACGGCGGGCCGAGTCGTGGTTGCCGGAGATCATCACCGTGGGCACGCCGAGGTCGGCGAGGCGGTGGAGGGCGTCGTCGAACAGCTCGACGGCGGCCAGTGGCGGCACGGCCCGGTCGTACACGTCTCCCGACACGACCACGGCGTCGACGCCGTGCTCACGCACGGTCTCGACGAGGTGGCCGATGAACCCGGCCTGGGCGTCGAGCATGTTCACCCGGTGGAACGCCCGGCCGAGATGCCAGTCGGAAGTGTGCAGAAATCTCATAAAATGGCCTCGACCTGCATA
>NZ_BAABCQ010000112.1:0-26195 GCF_039539045.1 Streptomyces marokkonensis | reverse complement strand
GGTCGGTCACTGGCGCAATCCTCGCCGAGAACTGGAGCAGATGCCCTCATCGGCACCCCCGGGTGCACTAAAGTCTTCCGAACCCTGCCCCGATTTACCACCTCCGTCATCGGCCTTAGTCGTCGTTTCTTATGGCGTGATCGTTCGCTGAACCGTGCATGACGGATCTGGTCGAACGGCTGCTGCCGGACGAGTTGTGGGTGCTGTTTCGGCGAGTGGCGCCGCCGACCCGACTGAGGCGTCCGCAGGGCGGAGGCCGGCGCCGAGCCGGTGATCGCGGGGCGACTGGCAGCGATCACTTCGTGGCCACCTCGGGATGCGCACGGCGGCAGCTCCCGTCTGTGTTCGGTCCGTGCCGGCAGACGGTTCACCGACGCTTCGCCCAGTGGAGCCGGGACCGCCTCCGGGCCGGCTCCGCCGTGTCGTCCTGGCATCCCCCCATCCGTTCCCGGCGCGGGCCTCGAAGGCGACGCCCGGCGAAACCACACTTCGACAAGGGCTACGACTACGACCACCTGCGCAGATGGCTCCGCCAGCGCGGCATCCGCCACCGCATCGCCCGCAAGGGCGTGGAGACCTCACAGCGGCTCGGCCGCCACCGCTGGGTGGTCGAGCGAACAGAGTCCTGGCTCGCCGGCTGCCGGCGGCTTCACCGTCGCTACGAACGCAAGGCTGAGCGCTTCCTCACCTTCGTCGGCATAGCCGCACTGATCATCTGCTTTCGCCGACTCGCCGCCTGAACTGGGAGAAAGGTGCAGAAGGCGGCAATCAAGAAGAATCTCAGAGGCCGGCCGGGTGGCTGGAAAGCCAGTCACCGTGCCTGTCGCGAAGCCGGTTCCGTTCCGCAGAACTGGCGAGAAAGACGTCGGTAACGAGGACGTCCGCCGACTCGTCGTCGGCGACCTCACGCAGCAGGCCGTCGATGCGTCCACGCTGCCAGGGACAGCGGTCGGCAGCCGCGGAACGAACAGGAAGCAAAGGACGAGATCAGTCCGACCGGCGCGGACGAAACAGGTCGAGCACACCCGGCCTCACCTGATCCCCTAGAAGAACCGCAGGTCAGGACCTCTTCGTAGCGGGTTCCAAAATGGCCACGCACTCCACGTCGACGTCATCGAAATGAGGTCGTAGAAAGAGGGGAGAATAATCTCAGGTCAGCGCACGTACGCGGCCGCTCGGCCGCTCAGAGCGTCGTAGAACGTCACGTCCGGCCAGAGGGACACCTCTGCTCAGCCATGCCGACGAGGTCTTTCAACAACGCTTCCGCCACCAGTTCCTCGACCACGGCGATGCCGTGCTCCGCCATGGCCTCGGCCAGCTCGAGGTCCCAGGGCGCTTCGGTGATGCGCCCCGGCTGAGGACCGCGTGGATTGCGGGCGACCGCGGCACGATAGTCCGCTGCCGTCATGCGCCAGGGACGCGCCGGTGTCTTGTTCAGGACGTAGGCGGCGATGCGGATGCCTTCGCCGTCGAAGTCGCCGTGGTAGCGAAGAGCCGCGCCGTGGTCCGCGAGCATGCGCAGGAACTGGATCGCGGCGCTGTTGGGCCAGCCGGACGTACAGACGAGCGGCGGGCAGCAGGACCCGAAGCGGCGTAGGGCCAGTGCCAGGACGCTGGGGTTCTCCACGACGTGGACGACGGGTACAGGGGCCTCGGGAAGGATGAACTCGCCCGGGTACCGGACGTGGGCGAGGGTCAGACAGGCGGCCTGGCCGGCCTCCGCGCACGCCGTGGCCACCCGGGCGAGCAGGCCGTCGCCGGCCGGGCGCAGACCGCCGACGAGGACGGTGGCGGACAGCTCGTCGTCGGCGACTCCCGCGCGGGTCCACAGGGCGCGCCGCTGCGCGGCGGACTGCGGAGGGACGGTGTCGTACAGGGTCGCCAAGGCACGCAGGACGAGTGCGGACAGGGGTGTACCGTCGTCGAGTGCGTGCGCCTCGCCGCTGAGGACCCGGGCGGCGAAGACGGGCAGGGGTTCTGCTCGGCCGGGCAGTTCGGCGAGCACCTTGAGCGCGTCCGTGAGCAGCGTACGAGTGTGTTCCGCCGAGCCGGCGACCACCCCGGCTGCCCGGCAGGAGGCTGCCCAGTCGGAGAGCACCGGCTGGGCCCTCACCGTCTCGTGCTCGGCCAGCCAGGTCCACAGCTGGGCTCGCTCGTCCTGCCGACGGCGTCGTTCGCCGGCTCTGTCGCCGAGCGGGCCGACGAGCTCGGTGACGACTTCTCGTACGGTGCGGCCGGACAGTTCGGTGACGGCCTCCTCCAGGCGGGTCAGGGGGACGGAGGGGCGTGCGTCCGGCAGGCGGTCGAGGCCGAGGAGGTCTGCGAGCGCCTCGCGCTGGGGGTCGTCGAGCGGTCCGAGGCGTACCCGTGTGACGGGGCGGCCGGAGGAGAGACGGCTGTGGAGCGAGTCCCAGAGGGGGCGCAGTTCCGGGCGGCGCAGGGTGGCATCGCCCGAGGTCGGTTCCGTGTGGATCGTCGCGTCGGTGCTGGTCATCCCGCTTCCAGGTCGCTGCCGTTCCAGACGAAGCGGGCGCTGGTGACCGCGTCGTCGTCCCCGTCGGTGAGAAGTTGGTGGACGGCTATGCCGGGCAGTTCGCCGTAGGTGCACCATTCGTGGTCGGAGGTGACCATGAGGTCCAGGTCGAGGGCGGTGAGCAGCGCGAAGACCTGTCCGCGGTTGACCGTGTCGACTCCGACGAAGACCTCGTCCAGCAGGATCGGCCGGGGTGCCAGGGGCACGGCCTCGTAGTGGGCGGCGACGGCGGCGAAGAGGGGCAGGTGCAGTGCGATGGCCTTCTCTCCTCCGGAGAGCGCGCCGTGCAGCTTCTTGGTCAGCGGCTGCCAGCCGGTCCCGTTCGCCCGGTCGAGGCGGACGGTGAAACGGTGCCAGGCGGTGTAGTCGAGCACCTCACCGAGCTGTTCCTCCCAGCTCGCGGCCGTCTCACTGCCTTTGGCCTCCTCGATGCGGGCGCGGAAGAAGACGTGCAGGGCCTCCCGATCGCTCTCGGTGACCCGGCCGGGGTCCTTGAGCAGCAGCTGACGGGCGGTGCGGGTGCTGTCCGGAAGGTCCGGGCGGACGTCCCAGACGAGTTGGACGGCGACGTTGGAGGCGGTGCGGACCCGCTCCAGGTGCCCGTTCATGCGGTCGACGAGTTCGCCGGCCTGGCGGATGCGGGCCGCGAGGTGGCGGCGGATGTCGCCGGTGAGGATCTGGTCGAACAGGCGCCGTTCGGCGGCCGTGATGTCGTCCCGGCTGCGGTCCCGCTCCTGAGTGAGCGTGCTGAGCAGGCCCGTCGCCCCCACGCGTACGCCGTCCAGGGTGGCGGTGAAGAGCTGGATGTCGTCGTCCGGTTCCAGGTCCAGGTCGGCGCGGGTGCCGAGATGCTGGCGGGCCTCGTGGACCGCTTCGGACAGGCGGGTCGCGGCGTCGCCCAGGTTGCGCGGGGCGTGCGGGATGTCCGGCCACTTCGCCGCTGTGGCGCGAGCGGCCTCCAGGGTGGCCTTGGTACCGTCCCCGGCGTCGAGTGCCGCTGTGATGCCGGCGTCCGCGGCCAGACCGGCCAGGCACAGGTGCCGGAAGCGGTGCGCCGCCGTGTCCCGGGTCGCGACGGCCTGTTCCCGTCGTTCGGCGTCCTGGCCGCTGGTGGCACGCAGTTCTCCGACCTGTCCTTCCAGGCGCAACAGGAGTTCGGCGGCCCGGCCGGCCTCCTCACGGCAGCGGCGCAGCTCGGCGCGCGCCTCGGCGACGCGTTCGACGATCTGCCGGTAGTCCGCGCCGACGGTGGCTTCCACTGCCTCCAGGCGCGCATTCAGCCCCGTTGCCTGCGCTTCGGCGGCGGCCGCGTCTTCGGCGCGTTCCTCGGCGGTCCGGCGCGATCGGTCCGCCTGAGCGGCCCGCTGGCGGGCCCGGTCGGCGGCGGCGGTCGCGGCGAGCCGGGCGTCCACCCAACTGTCGGCGGTGTCCCGGAACCTGTCGATGGCGTCGGAGAGCGTACGCAACCGGGCGCGGTCGGTGGGCAGTCCGTGTTCGGCGGCTCGGCGGTCGAGCGTGCGCAGAGCGCCTGCCACCTCCCTCTCGCACCGCGCCAGTCGTCCGGCGACGTCACGCACGGCGTCGTCCCGAGCCGCCACGGTGTCCTCCGCGCGGTCCCGGTCACGCCGCCGGGCGTCGAGTTCCCGGTGGTCGGGGCGGGCCGAGCGGTCGGCGTCCAGCCGGGCGCGGCGGGCGGCGAGGCCGCGCAGTCGATCGTCGAGTGCGGCCAGGGAGGCGTTGGTCTCGCCGATGCGGTCGGTCAGTTCGCCGATCACGCGTTGTCGGGCACGCTGACGTGCCAGGGCGCCGATGTGGGCGGGTTCCGGCTTGCTCCAGGTCCCGGTGGCGAGCGCGAGACGCCATGCGCCGTCGGCGGAGACGGCCGCGGGGTGCCCGCCCGGCAGAGTGGGGCCGTAGGCGATGCCTGCGAGGATGCGGGTCACGGTGTCGGCCGGGACGGGGATGTCCTCCTCGGGCCTCAGCACCTCCAGCAGGCTGGGCCCCGGGGCGGTCGCGGCCAGGGCGGCCTCGGCGCGGGTGTCGTGACCCGGCAGCGTGACTCCGTCGTAGGGACTGACCCAGGCGTCCAGGAGACCCGACGCCTCCAGTGCGGCCTCCACCGCGGACTGGACGGGGAGCGGGACGCCTTCGCGGAAGGCGACCACGCGCCACAGGGGTGCTCCCGCCGTCACCGTACGGACGGCGGTGCGGGTGGGCGGGGGCGCAGGCGGCAGGTCGGTTTCACCGCTCAGCCGTCGTAGCTGCTCCTCCAGTCGGCTCCGCTCGTCCCGCAGACCCTGGCGTGCGGCTCGGGTGGTGGCCTCCTCCGTGGCGATCTCCTGTTCCAGCGGGCGTGCGGCA
The DNA here is from genome assembly GCF_039539045.1 of Streptomyces marokkonensis. Classification (NCBI taxonomy): domain Bacteria; kingdom Bacillati; phylum Actinomycetota; class Actinomycetes; order Kitasatosporales; family Streptomycetaceae; genus Streptomyces; species Streptomyces marokkonensis. Next base: position 21,301 of record NZ_BAABCQ010000112.1, on the reverse strand, counting down.
GCTTCGGTCAGGGCCGTCACCTCGGCATCCGCCGCTGCCGCGGCAGCGAGTTCGTCGAGGTCGGTGATGCGCAGTTCCGTGCAGTCCTCGGCCCAGGCGAGCAGGCGTTCCGCCTGTGCGGCAAGGGCGTCGTCCCAGGCTGCGGCCACCTCGTCCCGCCGGGCGATCGCCTCCGCGAGACGGGTGCGGGCCTCGTCCAGCAGTTCCTCGGCGGTGCCTCGGTCGCGTACGGCGCGGTCATGCTCGTCGATCGCCTCGGCGACGAGGGTGAGCTGCTGCCGTCGGGCGGTGTCCGCGCCGCGCAGCAGCCGACGTGCTTGTCGCGCTCCGTCCTCGCCCGTCCTGCGGGGGACGCCGCCCTGGTCGCGCCCTGTGCTGTGGGGGAGGGCCGCCGCGGGATCCGCCGCGTCGAGGCCCGTCCTCACCTCGTGGTGGATGGACTCCAGCCCTGCTGCCCGAGCCGCCCTGTGTGCTTCCCCGGCGGCTTCGCGTGCGTGCTCGCCGCGTGTGCGGGCCTGGTCCGCCGCCTCGTCGGCGTGCCGCCCATCCTCCTCCGACCGGGCCTGAGCGGCGTGTGCGGCGGCTCGCTGCCTTTCGGCGGCGGCTGTCACGTCTTCGGTGCGGCGGCGGAGCCGGTCGAGTTCCTCGCCCTGCTGGTACGCGTCACTCTCGCGCAGGCCCTCGACGGTCTCCTCCAGGGCATGCGCGCGCAGCTCCTGTTCCTCGCGCCGGGCCTGGGCCGACTCGCGTTCCGCCAACGCCTGTTCGAGTTTCTCGGCGCTCCGGCGGGCGACGCGGGTGAGGTTGTCCATATCCGTCGTGGCTGAGATGAGCGCGGCGGAACTCGCGCGCAGGACCCGTCGCGCGTAGGCACGTTGCCGGGACGCGATGGTCTCGGCAGCCGTCACCTCGTCATCGAGCCGTGTGAGGTGTTCGCGTTGCCGGTCGAGCCGTTCGAAGCCCTCGGCGAGTTCGGCGATCTCCCCCTCGCCCAGCGGGGGCAGGGCACGGGACAGCAGAATGGAGAGCAGGGACGGGTCGAGCCGCTCGGACAGTTTGGGCTGACGCAGCTGGAGCAGGGCCGACAGCAGCGACTCGTAACGCTGCGCCCCCATCCCCGCGAAGAGTTCACGCCGTACGGCCGTGCGGTAGTCGGTGGCCGAGGCATGGACGTCGCCTCGGTCGCGCAGGGCTTCGGCGAGGGCGGCCCGGGTCAGTGGCTGTCCCGCGTCGTTGACGAGGAGCACACCGTCGGGACGCGCGATTCTGGAGCCGGTGGTGAAGTAGTCGGCGTATACCGCGCTGGTGTGCACGCTCGCCTGCAGGCGCGCCCCGCAGCCGAACCACCGCTCGGTGCCGTCGTCGCCGACGCGGCGGAACTCCATCCACACGTATCCGACGCGGGTCTTGCCGGAGGCGCCCTCGCCCAGCAGGTTCCAGTGCATGGTGCGTTCCGAACCGCCGAACGTGGACAGGCGGTTGGGGCGGAGGCTGGCGTCGAAGAGGAACGGCAGCAGCAGTTCCAGGGCCTTGGACTTGCCCGAACCGTTCTGGCCGCGCAGCAGCAGGCGGCCCTGGTGGAAGGTGAACGTCTCGTCGTAGTAGCGCCAGACGTTGAGGATGCCGGCGCGGTGGGGCTGCCAGCGGCTGCCGGTGGCAGCCGCCGCTCGGGCGGCGGATGCCACGGCCGGTCCGGTGGGCTCGGGCCGCCGGGGGAAGGGAAGCTTGGTCACGCTCACTGCTCGTCTCCTTCTGCGGCGACGCTCTCGGCAGCCGTGCCGCCTGCCGCCCGGGGGGCGGCGTCCCCATCCGGTCCGGGCTTGTCGTCCCGGTCCGGACTCGTCGTCTGTGTCAGGCGGTAGCGGTATGCGGCCGGGCACGCGATGACGCGCCCCCCGGTCCGGCGGGCCAGGCCGACGTCACGCAGGACGCGTACGGCGTCGTCGGACAGCCGGGCCGCGCCGTCCTCGGACTGGTACGCCCTGGCCCACCGCGGGAAGCGCCGCAGCAGGTCCTCGCCGGCCTCGGCGAGCTGCTCGGGCAGCAGTCCTGCGGGCGCGGCGCACAGCGGCTCCAGGAGGAGCAGGGCGGCGACCCGGGCGGTGGACGTGTCGTCGGGGAAGCGGACGTCGGTGGCCAGCCCGTCCGGGTCCACGAGCAGGTAGCCCTCGGCTCGTTCCTCCAGCAGGAAACCGGCCTGCTCGACCGAGCGGCGCAGGATCTGGCGTCCGGACAGGGAGGTGACGTACGCCAGCTCGTCGTCGGTCAGGTCCGTCCGGTACAGCACGGGGTCGTCGAAGAGGCGGCGCAGCACCGAGTGGCGCAGCCTCAGGTTGCGTTGCGCGTCCGTGGCGGCCCGCTCGCCGTGCTCCTCGTCCGCGGCGCCGTCGGCGACCGCGCCGCCGTAACGGCGCTCGCGCACCAGGCCGGTGAGGAGTTCCCCGAACCGCGCGGGCACCTCGTCCGGGGGCACGGCGAGCCGGGAGGCGCCGACGGGCGCGGCGGGCAGCCGCATCAGCAGCGTGGTGTCCACCCGGTAGAGGACCTTCGCGTCGGCGGACGCGACGTACGCCTCGGTGGTCCCGTCGACGGCGCGCAGCACGTCGTAGGACTCCAGCAGTTTCAGAACGTCGACGAACGCCATTCGCTCCGGCTTGTGCACCGGGTCGAACGCGGTCAGCGCCCGGTCGGCCGACGTGGCCTGCACGACACGGTCGGCGAGCATGCCGATGGTCGTCATCGGCATGGACAGCAGCTCGGCGGCGGTCACGCACAGCAGCACGTAACGCCGACGGTCGAACGGGGCCCGGCCGGAACGCGTCCTGCGGGCCGGCCGGGTGCCGTCCGGGTCGGCGCGGACCTTGGTGAGGCGGGCGTAGCCGCGGCGCGGTTCCACCACCAGGCTCCAGCCGCAGGTGTAGTCGAACCACTGGGCCAGCGGCTCGCGACGGCGGCGTACCAGTTCAAAGCCGGCCGGGTCGGCGGCCTCGGTCAGCAAGGGCCGGGCCAGCAGGAGACGGATGGCGCGGGCGACCTGCTCCCGCTCCGCGGCGGCGAGTTGGTTGGCAAGGGTGCTCATCCGGCTGCCTCCCGCCGCGCGGCGCCCGGCCGTGGGAGGGGGCTCGCCGCGCCGGCCGCTGTGATGAGTACGAGGTAGTCCGGTCCGACGAGTGTGCCCTTCGTCGTGCGCAGTACGGCGGTGCGCTCGTCGGGAGGTGGGGACAGCGCGATCTCCACCCGGCCGTCCCCCGTCGTGGCGCGCCGCGAGCCAGTCGTGTCCGGCCGGGCGGCCAGGGCCCGGCCCACCAGGTCGAGCAGCCGCTCGAAAACGGCGGGATCGAGTGTGCCGAAGGAGGACAGGCGCACTGGGCCGTCCGTCTCCAACGCCTGCCAGGCACGCGCGAGTTCCGTCCGCTCCGCGCGGGCCCGCTCCGCGCGCTCGGCCCTGACCGCCGCTACGTCCCGCACCCTGGCCGTGCGCGTGAAGCGCTCCGTCCGTCCGCTGGTCCGCAGCAGCGCCGACACCTCCACGGGCGGGGCCTTGGACCAGGAACGGGACGACGGGGTCAACTCCGGGTCCGGGTGGGCGAGGTGGGCGTGGCGCGCCGGGCCGAGTCCGAAGGCGGCCGACCACAGCCGGTGCAGGTCCTCCTCCGCCGGAGCGGCGGCGAACCAGCGCGCCAGCTCCCGGAAGTCCTGTACGGCGCTGGAGGAGCGGCGCCGTGACTCGTTGATCCGCTCCAGGACCTGCAGCAGCGAGACGATGGCGCGCCGGGCGATGTCGTGCAGCTGCTCGATCCGGGGGCGTGCCCCGTCGTCCGGCAGAAACCAGGCCCGCAGGCCCGCCCAGCGCGCCCGCCTGCTCTCCAGCCAGCCGGCCGCGGGGTCCTCACCGGCGACCGGGGGCAGTTCGGCCCCACGCAGGGCGCGCTCGCGCAGCACGGCGGTCCCCCGCTCCTCCACCCGGGCCACGGCGGCGGCGACCGCCTGCCCGCGCCGGTCGAGGTTGACCAGGAACTCCTGCAGATACGCGACGGTGGCGGCCTTGACCTCGCGGAAGACCTCCAGGTCCGCGCCCTCGGCGCGCAGGAGGCGCTGCAGTTCCCCGTTGAACGCCTTGGTGTTCTCCACCAGGGCTTCCAGATGTGCCTCCAGCTCACGCAGCGTGCTGAAGATCCGCCGGTCGGCGGAGGCGGGTTCGCCGGACAGCAGGCAGAGCTCGTCCAGCCGGTCGGCGATGGCCTCCAGTACGGCGGTCTGCAGCGCCCCCGTGGAAGCCAGCACCTCGAGCGCGTGCCGCACTCCGGCGAGAGCCGCCTCACCCCGGCGGGTCAGCGAGTACTGGAGGTTGCGCCGCTCGTACTCCTCGGCCGTGCGGTAGTTCTCCGCGTGGTTGTGCACGACGTCGAGGAGCTCCCACTTCACGAGCCGGGCGAGCGCGTCGTGCAGTTCCCCGTCGTCGACGTCCGCCACCCACCCCACCGTGCGCAGTCGCTCGCGCACCGCGTCGGCCCCCAGCGTCGTTTCGAGGTGCTCGCCGGCCACGCCGAAGGCGTCCAGCACCGCCCCGTACAGGTCGGCCTTCTCCCCCGTCGTGAACCGGAACATGTCCGGTGGCACCCTGCGCATGCCTGTCGTCCCTCCCCACTACCCCGGCGGCATCGGCGATCTCCACCGTAGAGGGCGGCACCGACATGACGGGCCGTGTCACGGAAGAGGGGTGTGCGCCCCGGTCTGCCGGGGAATGGGCGGTGACCGGCCTCCCGCGGGCACGGGTGGTGGTCCAGCGTGGCCGTGGACACCGGTTCCCCCGATTGTGAGGCCCTTCGTGCACATCGCGCCCCTCAGCCCCGACGACCCTTCCGAGCTGGGCGGATACGAACTGCTCGGCCGGATCGGGCAGGGCGGGACGGGACGGGACGGGCCAGGTGTTCCTGGGCGAGTCACCCGGCGGGGAACCCGCCGCCGTGACGTCCGGCCCGACGCCATCGCACACCCGACGGGTGAATCCAGGCTTTTTGGTTCCGGACTCAGGGTACGCAGGCATACCGGCAGTCGAGCCCGGTGACGCCTGGCTACCCTGCGGTCGGGCTCCGCCGCTGCTCTTCGGCCACTACGCGCAGGCGGTGTGGCGGCGCAACCCGAGCGGGCGCCATTCGAGCGTCAAGAATTCTCGGCGCCACGAAGTAACTCATACCGTCAGGACCGTGTGCTGTCGCATAACCGGTCGCCTGCTCCGTCCGGAAGGCTGGCCCCGGCATGACCCGCGTCCCCTCCCGCGCCGTGGAGAACCGCAAGGAACACGCACTTCTGAGGGACGCGCGGGCCGAAGAGATCGTCGCCTCGATCGACTACGACTTCGGACGCTTCGACGAACTCCCCAGCCTCACCGGCGCACTGCTGCGCACCCTCCTCTTCGACCGGTGGGTGACGGACTTCCTGTCCGCCCATCCCGACGCCACCGTGGTCGAGGTCGGCACCAAGCTCAACACACGCCACGAACGCGTCGACAACAGCCGCGCCCGTTGGTTCGACCTCGACCTGCCCGACGTGATCGGCCTGCGCCGGAACTTCTTCACAGACAGCCCCCGGCGGACGATGACCGCAGCCTCGGTGACGGACGAGGCGTGGGCAGCGGAGGTGGCCTCGCACGCCATCGGGCCGTACCTGTTCGTCGCGGAGGCCGTACTGCCCTACCTGCACGAACCCGACGTGCGCGGGGTCATCGGCCTCCTCGCCGACCGCTTCCCGGGCGCCCTGCTGGCCCTGGACACCGCCGGCCCCGGTTTCTTCGACACTCAGGAACAGCACGACGCCCTCAGCGTGGTCGAGGCCCGTATGCACTGGCACTGCCCTGATCCGGCCCAACTGGCCGACTGGCGGCCGGGTGCACGCGTACTGGCGTCACACACCCTCACCAGCCTGCCCGAAGAGCTGGTGGCCCAGTTGCCGCCCCTCCTCCGCCAGCAGATGGTGTCCGCCATCGCCGCCCAGCGGCTCCCCCAGGCCGAGGGCTACCGCCTCAACCTCCTGCGCCTGCTGACATCCGCAGGCACGCCCTACGGCCGGTTCCGGCCGTGCCTCCACCGAGTCACGGCCGGAACCGGGGCCCGTCGCGCGAGCGGCTCGACTGCCAGGAAGACTTGGCGACCCGGGCAGGAAGCCGGCCTGGGCCTGCTCACGCACGCGGACGCGCGACACGAACTTCCGAAGAGCAGACCTCGCTCCACCGCGGGAACCGGCTGCGCGTACGTCACCCGCAAGAACCGTCCTCCGCCGCCAGTCGCCGCAGCAGAGCGGTGGACCTGTTCGCCTTGTGCGCGAAGTACACCCGCCCGGTGAGATGGTGGCGGCGGTGGACGGCACGGAGGCGGGCGGCGTTCTCGGCCACGGCCCCGGGGATCAGCACGTTGAGCGGCGGCCCCAGCGCGTCGACGAGCGAGTGCGGGAAGCAGTCGTTTCCAGGTACGCCCGCCCCTGAGCGTCACTGGTCCGGTGCCCGGGGTGAAGTGACGTGCTCAGGAAAGGGCGGTACTGCTGAGGACGCGGTTGAGGGCGCCGCCGGGACGGCTTGTGAGTTCCTCCCAGGTTCCCTCTTCCGTGATGCGGCCCTCCTCCAGGACGGCGATGCGGTCGGCGCGGCGGATGGTGGCCGGGCGGTGGGCGATGTAGATCGTCGTGCGGCTCTCCTCCCGCAGGGCGGTGGCGAGTTCGGCGTCGCCGGTGTTGTCCAGGTGGGCGGTGGACTCGTCGAGCACGAGAACCCGCGGTCCGGCCAGCAGCGCGCGGGCCAGGGCGATGCGGGCCCGCTGACCGCCGGAGAGCGTAGCGCCCCGCTCGCCGACGAGGGTGTCCAGCGGGGCGATCCGGTCGACGCCGCACAGCCGTGCCGCCTCCGCCAGCGCCCGGTCGTCGGCCTCGGGCGCGGCGAGCCGCAGGTTCTCGGCGAGGGTGCCGTGGAAGAGGGGACTGTCCTGTCCCACCAGCACCACCGCACGCCGCAGTTCCGCGTCGCTCACCTTTCGCACGTCCACGGGATCGCCGTTGGCGGGCAGCAACTGGACCTCGCCGGCGGACGGGTCCCAGAAGCGGGCCAGCAGATGGGCGCAGGTGGACTTGCCTGCACCGGAGGCGCCGACGAGGGCGAGTGTCCGGCCGTGGTGGACCGTGAGGTCGACGCCGTCCAGCACGGCCCCGCCGCCGTAGTCGAACCTCACTCGGTGCAGCCGGACGCCCAGTGGTCCGGAAGGCAGGGAGCGTGGTGCGGTGGGCGGCGGTGCGAGGGCGGGGGCCTTGACGGCCGCGTCGACGCGGGAGGCGGCGGCGCGCAGTGCCACGGCCTGGCTCAGAGCACGGGCCGACTCCGCCACGGGGCCGAGCACGGACAGGGACAGTGCCATCGCGGCCGGAGCCCAGGCACCGTGCAGCCGTCCGGAGGTCACGGACTGAGCCGCCGCGCCGACCACGCCGAGGACCGCCACCACGATGAGGAGGTCGCGGACGGCGGCGGCGACTGCCTCCCAGGTGGCCTCGGCGCGCTGGGCGTCGCCCACCTGCCGCCCCCGCTCCGCCAGCGTGCGGCGGCGTTCGGCCAGAGCACCGAAGGCGAGCAGTTCGCGCAGCCCGTCCACCGTCTCCACCGTGTCGGCCGACAGCGCGGCCACGGCCGTGCGGGTGCGGCCGCCGCGCACGGTGCGCGCGCGTGCGTCGGCGAAGGGCGCCGCGGCGAGCAGGGCCGCGACCGGCAGGACGGCCACCAGCAGCCACGGCTCCACCAATGCCAGAAGCACCGAGCCGCCGGTGAAGACCGTTCCCGCGGCGAGCAGTTGGGCGGTGGTGTGGGCGTAGAAGAACTCAAGTGCCTCCACGTCGGCCATGGCGGTGGCGGCGAGGTCGCCGCTGCGGCGGCCCGCGACCCGGGCGGGCGCGCTGCGGGCCAGTCCGTCGAAAACGCGGACCCGCAGTGCGGCCAGGACCCGGTAGGCGAGGTCGTGGGAGAGGTCCATCTCCCGCCAGGTCATCAGGGCGCGCGTCACGACGAGCGCGGCGAGCGCGATGACGGTGCCGGCCGAGGGAGCGTGCCCGTCGATGACGGCGGTGCCCACGGTGTGCGCGGCCAGGGTCAGCAGCGCGACGAGGGAGCCCTGTTCGAGGACGGCGGCGACGCAGGTGCGGGCCGTCATGGCGCGGTGCCCGGCGAGGGCGGGCAGCAGGGCGCGCAGTGCGCCCCGCGCGGGGACGTCCGCCCCGGTGGCGGCGGGGCCCGTAACGGTGCTCATGCGGCGAGTTCCCCTCGGTGGGCGCGGCCGGCTTCGACGAGCCGGGTGTAGACGCCGCCGGCCTCGACCAGGCCGGTGTGGTCGCCGACGGCGTCCACCCGCCCCGCGTCGAGGACGACGATCTGGTCGGCGTGCCGGACGGCCGCGAGCCGGTGGGCGACCACCAGGACGGTCCGCCCGCCGACCGCCTTCAGCAGCTCCCGGACGATGTCCGCCTCGCGTCGCTCGTCGACCGCGCTGGTGGCCTCGTCGAGAACGAGGACCGGGGCGTCGGACAGCAGGGCCCGGGCGAGGGCGAGCCGCTGCCGCTGGCCGCCGGAGAGCGTGGCGCCCCGTTCGCCGAGGACGGTGGCGTAGCCGTCCGGCAGAGCGGCGATCTCGTCGTGGATCCCCGCGGTGCGCGCCGCCAGGGTGAGCTCGTCGTCGGTGGCGCCGGGCCGCGCGAGACGCAGGTTGTCGGCGATGGTGGCATGGAACAGGTATGTCTCCTGCGAGACCACGGCGATGCCCCGCCGCAGCGAGTCGAGCGCGCAGTCGGTCGTGGGGCGCTCGTCGAGGGTGATCCGCCCTCCCTGCGGGTCGTGGTGACGCAGGAGCAGGGCCAGCAGGGTCGACTTGCCCGCGCCGGACGGCCCGACGATCGCGGTGGTCCGTCCCGCCCGCGCGGTGAAGGAGACACCGTCCAGGGCGGGTGTGGGAGCACCGTCGTAGGTGAACCGGACATCGTGGAACCGGAGTTCGGGGGGAGCGTGCCAGTGCGCGGGCGCCGTCGCGATGTCGGGGACCGCCGGCTCGGCCGTACGCAGGGCCGCCAGCCCGTCTGCGGCCGACACTCCCAGGTAGCCGGCGTGCCATTCCCGGGCAAGGTCGCGGACCGGGCGGAAGCACTCGGAGGCCAGCAGCAGCACCAGGTAGGTGCCTGCCGCGGTGGTGGATCCGGTGACGGCCGACCAACACGCCAGGAGCGCGGCGGCGGCGGTGCCGCCCTGGATGGCGAGGTCGGTGAGGCCGGTGTCGACCAGGGACACACGCAGTTTGGCGACGGTCGCGCGGTGCAGGGCCGCGGACCGCTCCTCCAGGCGTGCGCGGGTGCGGCCGACGGCGCCCGCGGCGCGCAGGGCGGGCATGCCCTGGAGGGCCTCCAGGTAGTCGGCGCCCAGTCCTTCGTAGGTGTCCCAGTGCTCCTTTCCGCGGGCGGCGAGGAGCCGGTCCCAGGCGCGTGGGCCCAGCAGGGCCAGGAGCAGGGCGGGGACGAGTCCGAGGAGGGCCCGGGGTTCGACCACGGCGAGGGCGGCGAGAACCAGGGGTGGCACCGCGAAGGTGACCAGGAGCTGGGGCAGGTAGCGGGAGACGTAGGCGTCGACGCCCTCCACCCCCTCGACCAGGGTGGTGCGGACGGCTCCCGCCCGCGCTGTGGTCAGGTACGCGGGCCCCAGCCGGCCCAGGTGGGCGAGGAGTTCGTCGCGCAGTGCCACCCTGACCCGGGCCCCGGCGCGGGTGGCGGTGCGCCGCTGCCACAGGGCGAGCCCGGCGCGGGCGGCGACGACGGCGAGCACCGCGGCCAGCAGCCACGGGAGCCGGCCGGTGTCACCGCGGGCCGCGCCGGCGAGCGCGAGGGCCAGCAGCGCCGCCTGCGCCAGGTGCGTGAGGGTGACGGCACCCTGCAAGAGGGTGGCCGCGAGCAGGGGGCGCCGTGCGCGCCGTGCGGCGCGGCGCAGCTCGGGGTGGACGATCATGTGGAGTTCTCCTCGTCGGCGTGGCGGGTGCCGAGGGCCAGGGCGTGCACGACCCAGTCACGGCCCGGCGCGGCGCCGAGGGCGGCGCCGAGGTCCGCCTGCTGCCAGGAACCGACGGGCCGGGCCGCCAGCCCGTGGCGCTGAGCGGTGAGATGGGCCAGGTGGACGGCGAAGCCGGCCCGTAGGTGGGCGCGGCGGATGTGCGCGGCGTCGGCGTCCGTGGGGCAGCCGTGGGCGAGCAGGACGGTGCCCGCGTCCGCGAGCCACGTCTGGCCCGCCGCCCAGGCCGCGAGGGTCGGGCGGGTCTCGCCGGACGTGTGGCGCCGCAGGGCCGTGCCCCCGTGGGCCAGTTCCACGAAGCCGGGCCGAGGCGGGCCGACCGCGGCGCACCAGCGCAACAGGCCACCGTGCCCGGCCCGTTCGGCGGTGGCCAGGACTGCCCGCAACGCATCGTGCGGTGGGAGGCCCGGCAGCGGCGGTGGGGTACTGCGGCGCGCCAGCAGTTCGGCCGGGGTCGGCGGGGCCTCAGTCTCCGCGGGGCGCCTCGGGCTCCGCACGTCGGGCGGTGGGATGCGTACGACGGCCAGGGGGTTCTCGGCGTGTCCGTCCAGCTGTACGCGGGGTTCGCCCGTGTTCAGAGCGCGGGCCGCCAGGAACAGCGCCGCGGCGGCGTGCCCGGTGTCCAGCAGCAGAAGGGGCCAGGCCCGGTGGCCGTAGTGGGACACCGTGCGCTGTGCGGTGACGGAGAGTGCGGCGGTCACGCCCGCCGGGGTGCCGTCGACGGGCGGGCCGACGTGGTGGACACGGTGGCGCAGCGGGTCGTAGCCGTAGCGGCCGGGCGGCAGGGAGCAACCGGTGCCGACGACCAGTTCGGTGTCCACCGGGTGCAGCGCACCGGCGGAGGGGGTGGGCCTGAGGCGTCCGGAGGTGTCCGAGGCCGCCAGGGACAGGCGCAACAGGGCCCGCAGGTCGAGGTCCGCGGGGCCGGCCTCCGGGATCGGGCACGGCGGCCCCGGCCAGGGCCGGACGGCTGTTCCGGCGGGCGTGTCGGAGCCGGGGCGCTTCGGGGAGCGGGCCCGGGCGAGGGCTGCGACGAGGCCCGTCGGCGGGTTGCCGTGGTGGTCTTCCACAGCGGCCCTCACATGTGCGGCGGAGGTGCCAGCGTGAAGTCCCGCGGCGCGCTGGGCGCGGTCGCGCGCCATCCGCGCGCGACGGCGGCCTCGGCAAGGCGCGGGCAGCCGAAGTAGCCGAAGGCGGCCGGCGCGTTGGGCAGGAGTCCGGAGACGAGGACTCTGGCGACGCGCAGCGCGGTCTCCGCCACGTCCTCGGTGGTGAGATCGAAGGTCATCACACGGTGGCCTCCCCCGCGCAGCGTGCTCTTCAGCCGCTCCCGGCTTCCGGGCTCGACCGCGTCGACGGATACCGTCCCGAGCCCGGGGGCGGTGAACCGCCGGGCCTCGGCCGCCATCCGTTCGTCCAGCCACACCTGCACGTGTGCTCCCAGGTCCCGCACGTGCTCGAACTGCTCGCCGCACACGTCGAGGTAGCGGCCGTCGGCCCGGTGGTCCAGGTAGAGCCCGCGGGCGAGCAGCCCGGCCTCGACCGCCTGGAAGACCCAGCCGTCGGAGCCGGTCAGCCCCTGGGTGAAAACCCAGGTGTGGACGGCTTCGAGGACGGCCTTGCGGGCGGCTTCGGCCGGGTCGTACTTGCAGGCGAACCCGGCGGCGTACAGGCCGAGGCGCGGGTCGTGCACGAGCGCGGCCATGCAGGGGGCGAACTCCGAGTGCATCTCGACGATGTGGACGTCGAGCGCGGAACCGGCGAGGTCGTCCGCGAGGCCGGGCACGCTCGCCGGGTCGATGCCCCGGGCCGGGCCGTCCAGATGCCACCACAGTTCCAGGGCGTCGCGTTCGACGATCTCCAGCAGGCCGCGCTCGACAGCGTCGTCGAAGCCCTGCCCGGTGGCGATCCCGGCGTAGTTGAGGTGGTGGGTGCGGGGCAGTTCGCGCAGGCCGCCCTGGCGCCAGTTGAGGTGGGTGAGCGAGACGGGTGCCCAGACCTCGGCAGCCGTCCCGTCGGGCAGTCGTTCGGTTCCCCGTGTCCACAGCGCCGGGGTGTCGGCGGTGAGCGGGCGGTAGGGGAACTTCGCACGGGCGTACTGCCAGGGTGCGTAGGCGGGCAGGTCGTCCGGGCCGTACAGGCGCAGGCCCTTGTCCGTCAGTTCGGCGGCGGTGGCGCGCAGGGGTGCGTCCGGGTGGCCTGGCGGCGGCACGCGGTTGCCGCAGTATCGCTCCACCCCCTCGGCTATCGCGGCGACGCGGGCCTGCTCGGGGTCGCCGAAGGTGGTGCCGAGGGAGACCCGGTCGGCGGGCCACAGCCCGAGTCTGCGAGCGTCGGACATCTCGGCCGTGAGCGCGGTGTAGCGGGGCGGGGCTCCCGCGGGGTGCTCGACGGGCTTGACCTTTCGGACGATTCCGCAGACGGGGTCGACGAGCGCTTCCAGCGGCAGAGCCGTCATCGCAGGATCTCCTCGGCGGGGTCGGTGGGGGCGGGACGGGACGGGAGCACGGGCAGGTTCAGCACCACGCTGTCCGGATCGACCTCCCGCCGGGAGGCGAGCAGCTGTTCGGCCGTCATCGGGTCGTCCCCGGTGTGGGGGTTGCGGGCGTGGGCCGGGAAGTGGTGCCCGGCGATCTCCAGGCGCAGCCGGGTACCGGCCCGGAGCCGGCGTGCGAGCCGGCCGAGTCCGACGGTGAACGCGGCTTCCCGGCCGACCGGTTCGGCACGCCGGACGATACCGACGGCGAGCCGCTCGGCGGTCCCGTCCGGTGGGAGCGCGACGAGCCTGGCGGCCCAGTCGGCGGACGGTGTGTGGGCGGTGGCCCGCAGCCGCACGCTTACGGGGCCGACGAGGTCGAGCGGACGCGGTGACGGCGGTGTGACCAGCAGGCAGCGGTCGGGCGGGGCATCGGCGGGGACGGCCAGGTCGTCGGAGCGAACGGGCCGGGCGGGATCGGCGGTGAAGGAGGAACCGTGCAGCAGGCGCGTGCGGTGGGCGCGCGGTACTCCCTCGCCGTCGGCGGGCAGCCATAGGCCGGCGCCGCCGAGCGCCAGTGCGCCGTGGTGGCCGGGGGCGAGGTCGCCGGCCAGGGCGCGGCGGGCCCAGCGCACGTACAGCTCGCCGAGGTTCAGCCGGTGGGCGAGTCCCGCGTCCGGCCCCGGGGCAGCGGTCAGAGGGTGCCCCCAGGGGCCGAGCAGCAGACGCGCCGAGGAGCCGCGCCAGGCGCGCCACAGAGCGACGGTCTCCTCGGTGAAGTGGTCGTGGTGGCCGCCCACCGCGAGCAGGGGCGGCCCGGCGTGCACCGCCCGCGCCACGAGGTGCCCGCGGTCGGGCCGGCGCCACAACCCCGCCCACGAGGGCAGGGCGCGTCCCAGCCGCTCGGGCAGGGCGGACAACGGAAGGTGGGCGAGCAGGTCGGGGTCCTCGGCGAGGGCCTTGTTCAGCGCGCTTTCGTCGGAGTCGCGCCGGTCGCCGTGGGCGGCCCACCATCCGGCGCGGGAGAGCAGCCGTTCCACGCCGGACGCCTCGCGGGCTGTCTCCGCCGGGCCGAGGGCGGGCACGGCCGCGATGACGGCGTCCGGCCGGGCGTCCCCGGGCGCGTCGAGGGCGAGGACGAGGGCGCAGTGGGCGGCGTAGGAGGCGCCGGCGGCCACCAGCCGTCCGTCGCTCCACGGCTGCCGCCGGATCCAGCGGACGGCCGCTGTTCCGTCGGCGGTCTCGTGCGTGTACGGGTGCCACTCCCCCGGCGACGCGAACCGCCCCCGCACGTCCTGGACGACGGCGGCGAACCCGCGGCGGGCCCAGCCACGCGCCTCGGCCTCGTGCCGGGTCCGGTCGTAGGGGGTGCGCACCAGGACGGCCGGGAAGGGGCCGTCACCGGCCGGGAACAGGACGTCGGTGGCGAGTTCCCCCACAGCCGTGCTGAGCGCCGTCATCCGTCCTTCCTCGGCGTCGGCGCGACGTCGGGCACCGGCAGCACGGGGTGCTCGGTGACGGTCAGCGTGCGCAGGTCCACCCGTCGCAGTCGGCGCCGCGCCGGGAGTCCCGCCGGGTCAGAGGCTCCGGTGGCCCACCGGGCGAGATCGTCCGCGAGCAGCGCCGCGAGCAGCATGGCGGCCGGCGCGGCGAGCCGGACCGGCGCGCCGGAGGTACGCGGTCCGCTCCAGTACGCGGCCAGTTCGCGGTGAGCGGGCGTGGCGGCGAGCCGGCGGGACCGGACGTGCGCCGAGGTGACGTCCCCGGGAGCGGCGGCCACCGGCTCGACGTACGCCTGCCAGCCCTCGCGGTGGCAGCGCAGCCACGCGACACCGTGCTCGGGCAGCCGGTCGGCGGCGTCCCACAAGCCGTCCGGCACGGGTCCGTCCAGGCACCACACGACCGCGGAGGAGTCTTCGTCGAGCAGGTCCTCGATGCCCACGGGCGAGCTGCCGGAGGCGGTCAGGGCCGGAGTCGTACGGGGCCGCGCGCCCAGGACGGCCAGTTGTACGGCGAGCGGTTCGGTCAGCACCGGGTCGCCGAGGATCCGAATGTCCCGGCGAGCGGCGGGCCACTTCGGGGCCGACTGCCCTTCCGCCAGATAACCGGCTTCTTCGAACGCGCGGGCCACGCGGTCCAGCTCTTCGTCCAGCGGTGCCGTGGTCCCCCCGGTGAGCAGGGTGAGCAAGGCGTCCTCGTCGACGTCTCCTGTCCTGACGCCGAGGAACTCCCCCGCGGGGGTGCGGACGGCAAGCCCCCGCCCGGGCACGGTGACGACCTCGACACCGGGGACGAGTCGGCTACGGGACACGGCGTTCCTCCTGTCGGCGGGACCTGGGACGGGTGTGGGCCCGCCCGGAAGGCATCGGGCGGGCCCACGGTCGAGGGTGGCTGGGCCCTCGCCTACTCCTCGGTGTCGTCGAAGGGGTTCTCTACGAGCGCGTTGGAGTGAGAGGCCGAGTCGTGAGCCAGCTGACCCGGGTCGGCGATCGGCGCGAAGACCTGCTCGTTGTCCATGAACTCTCCTTCATCAGCGGGGAGATACGGCGTTCGGATGAGCGCCGTGACCACAATCTAATGAATCTGATTTTCATATTCTAGTGCCGCGATGGGGTGATCTGGGTAACACACTGACCATCCCCCTTCCGGATCCTCACCGACCCGGCCGGCCACCTGCAGCACCTCCGCCAGCAACCCCGGCGTGACGACCTGCTTCGGCGCTCCGTCGGCCACCACACGGCCCTCCCGCAGGGCGACGATCCGCTCGGCGAACCGGGCCGCGTGGGCCAGGTCGTGCAGCACCATCACCACCGTGAGCCCGCGGTCCTCGCGCAGACGCACCACGGTCTGCAGTACGTCGAGCTGGTGGTGCAGATCCAGGTACGTGGTCGGCTCGTCGAGCAGCAGGACCCGGGTGTCCTGAGCGAGCGCCATCGCGAGCCGGACGCGTTGCCGCTCGCCGCCGGACAGCGCGTCGACGTCACGTTCGGCCCATTCCTCCACCCCGACGTCACGCAGCGCCCGGCGCACGACGGGGTCATCGCCCTCGCGCAGCATGCCCAGCGGGCCACGTGCCGCGTACCGCCCCTGACGCACGAGGTGACTTACCGTCATACCCGGCACGGCCGGAGCCGACTGGTGCAGCAAGGCCACCCTCCGTGCCGTCGCGCGTCTGGAGAGCCGCGCGAGGTCGTCCCCGCCGAGCAGCACGCGCCCTTCGTCGGGTTGCAGCAGCCCGGCGGCCAGCCGCAGCAGGGTCGACTTGCCGCAACCGTTCAGGCCGATCAGGGCAGTCAGTTCGCCCGGCCGGACGGTCAGGTCGACGCCCCGCAGCACGGGCCGTCCGGGGTATCCGAAGTGGACCCCCTCGACATGGATCCCCACGGACTCGATCATGCTCTGTCCTCGATTCGACGTCAGAACGTACGGCTCGGCGTGCGGCGCACGACGAGCAGCAGCAGCGCGGCACCGAAGCAGGCGGTGAGCGCCCCGACCGGCAGCGTGAGCCGGCCGGAGTCCAGCGCCGTCGCCAGCAGCCGCGAGGACAACTGCGCCGCCGCGTCCGCCCCGCACACCACGACCGCGCCCGTCAGGGCGGCGCCGGGAAGGCTCCGGCGCAGGTCCGCACCGAAGACGGCCACGGCCAGATGCGGGACGAGCAACCCGATGAAGCCCAGCGCGCCGACGGCGGCCACGGCGCCGGCGGTCAGGGCCACCGCGCACAGCAGGGCCAGGCTCCGGGCCCGGCGAGCGGAGAGACCGGCTGCGAGGGCGATGTCGTCCCCGCAGCGCAGCAGGGTCAACGGCCCCGCCAGCAGCCAGGCGGCAGCCCCCCAGACGAGCGCCCACGGCCACAGCAGGTGCCAGTGCTCCCACACCCGGCCCTCCGTGGTGCCCACCAGCCACTGCACGACGCTGCCGAGCTCGCCCGGCTCGACGAGCAGCACCATGGCGGTGAGCCCGCCGAGCACCGCCGACACCAGCACCCCGTGCACGGCGGTCTGCGCGGGATCACCGCGCCCGCGGCCGGCGAGCAGCCACAGCAGCGCCGCTCCGGCGCATCCGCCCGCGCACGCGGCGAGGACCACGGCCAGGGGCGACTCCCACCCGGCGAGCCCCAGGGCGGTCGCGGTGACGGCGCCGAGGACCGCCCCCGGGGTCACGCCCGTCACCTCGGGCCCGGCCAGGGGATTGCGCAGTGCGGACTGCAGGACCAACCCTGCCACGGCCAGACAGGCGCCCGCGCCGAGGGCGACCAGCAGCCTCGGCAGACGCAGTTGGAACAGGATGTGGCGCTCCGTCGCGTCACCGCCGCCGTTGAGGACGTCCCAGACCGCCCCCGGGGACATGCCGCGCCCGGCCAACACCTCCACCGCGGCGCACACGACGGCCAGTGCCGCGAGGGCCGTGAAACGCCGGGTCACCGTACGTCCTCCGTTCCGGTCGTCCCGAGAGGCGGCGAGGTCGGGCCGCCGGGCCCGGGTCCACCCCGGTCAGCGTGGCGCGATGCCCCGGCGGGAGGTACTCCGTCCGCCACACCCGAAGTCCTCTTCCGCGGCCCGGACAGCGGCTCGCGCACCCCGGCCGAAGCGGCCGGTCCGCGCCGGGCCGCCGCCCCGCGGCGGCCACCCGACCGCATCAGCGCGACGCCGGCCGGCACCCCCAGCAGGGCCGTCCACGCGCCGGCAGGCGTCTCCACGGGTGCCAACGCCAACCGGGCCGGGACATCGGCGACCACCACGACGACAGCGCCCCAGGCCGCGGACCAGGGAAGCCAGCGCACCGCTCCCGCCGCGGGATCGAACCAGCGGCTCAGGTGTGGGGCGAGGAACCCCACCCAGGCGACGGGCCCGCACACGGCCGTCACCGGAGCGATCAGCACCACGGCGATGGCCAGCGCTGCCAGCCGGGCGCGCTGAGCCCGCACACCGAGCGCCTCCGCGTCCTCGTCGCCCAGCCGCAGCACGGACAGCACCGGCGCGCAGAGCACGAGTGCGGGCACCGCGACGAGCAGCCACGGCCACAGGCCCGTCACGTCGTCCCACGTCCGGGCGGAGAGGGAACCGAGCAGGTAGCGGTAGATCAGCTGGAGGTCCAACTGGTCGGCCATGACCATCAGCACGAGCAGCGCGGCCTGCAACGCGGCCGCCACCGCCGCGCCGGTCAGCAACACGGCGGACGGACCGCGGCCGATCCCGGCGACAAGCAACGTGAGCCCTCCACCGAGGGCGGCCCCGCCGATGGCCAGCAAGGGCTGGACGGCGGCGGGCAGTGAGAAGGCCAGCACCAGCGGCGCGGCCACCCCCAGCGCGGCCCCTGACGACACACCCAGCATCTCCGGCACCGCCAGCGGATTGCGCAGCGCCTCCTGGAGCACCAGTCCGGCCGCCCCCAGACAGGCTCCGGCGACCAACGCGAGCAGCAGCCGGGGCGCGCGGAGTTCGCTCACGACGATCCCGGCGAGGGTGGTGTCCCCCTCCAGCACGGTGGTGACCAGCCGGTGCGGGGGGACGTGGGGGGTGCCGAGGCTGAGCGCGCAGACCGAGGAGACGGCCAGCAACACGATCACCAGAAGCGGCTGCCACCTCCGCGCACCGCGCGACGGCCGCTCTCCGTCCACCGCGGCGGGCTCCGGGGGGAACGTCCTCACCGCAGCGCGGCCGTGGCCTCGTCGAGCACGATCCCCAGCGAACGGGTGCCGCGCCCCTTGGCCCACGCCTCCGAGTCCACCTCGTGGACGTCACCGTTCTTCACTGCCGGGATCTTGCCCCAGAGCGGGTTCCCGGCGAGCTTCTCGGACAGTTCGCCGTCCGCGTCGCCGAAGCTCAGCGTCTCGACGAACAGCACGTCGACGTCGTTGGCGAGGATCTCCTCGAGACTGTAACTTCCCTCCACACCACGGGACTTCCACGGGTAGTCGGCGATCTTGGGGAACAGACTGGCGGCCACGTCACCTTCGGGCGTCGCGACGCCGAAGTTCTCGTCACTGCCGTAGATGATCAACGCGGTCTTGTCGCTCGGGGTCTGCTCGGCCTCGGCGAGCTTCGCCCGGAAGGTCCTCTCCGCCTTCTCCCCCTGGGCGGTGCGGCCGGTGAGCGCGGCGGTGTCGCGCAGGTAGGCCACGCTGTCCTGCCACGTCTCGGGCTGCATGGCCCAGAACGTGGTGACCCCCTTGAGCGCTGGGGCGAGCTTGCCGTGAGTGTCCCCGAGACCGATCACGAGATCGGGCTTGTGGGAGAGGATCGCCTCCACCTCCGGGGCGACGAACCCGCCGGGTATGACGTCCACCTCCTTGGCCTTCTCCTCCCCCAGGAAGTCCGGGTGCGCGAGCAACGCGCTGTTGGTGGCCGTCGGCACGATGCCCAGTTCCGTCAGGATGTCGTCGCACAGGGCGAACAGACAGACGATCCGCTCGGGCTCCTTCTTCAAGGAGATCTTGACGCCGTTGGTGTCGGTCAACCCCGTCGACGCCTTGATGGGTTCGACGGTCACCTCCGTCTTCCCCTTGGGCCTGGCCTTGTCGCTCGCGGGTTCTTCGGAGGACGAGCCGCAGCCGACCAGGAGCGAACCCACCGCCGCCGCGGTGAGCCAACTGCGAACGAATCTCGACGGTGAGCGCAGCATCGATGCCCTCGCTTCTTCTCAGGTACCGGGAACGCACTGAAGATACATGATTATCGTTTTCACCAGATCAGTTTCTGGAGGACTCATGCCTGCTGCCACACCCGTCCTGCTCGTCTCCGACCATGTGGCCGGAGACGTACACCTGCTGACCGTGCCGGACGGTGCGGTAGCAGGACGCCTCACCGGCCGTCACCTCTCGGAGCACGCCGGGTTCCTGGCGCTGCCGGGCGGGCGGGTAGCCTGCGTCGACGACCGCCGCGGGGAACTGCTGGTGCTCGACCCCTACGCCGAGGAACTCGTGGAACGCACGGTTCCGGTCGCCGTGCCGGCCGAGCACCTCGCCTGCGACCCGTCCGGCCGCCGACTCGCCGTCACCACCGGCCTCGGCAGGAACAGCGAACCGTGGTCGGACCTGCTCACGGTCCTCGACCTGGCCACCGGAGAGACCGCACAGGTGCGGACACGCATCGGCGAACCGGGCGTGACCGTGCTGGGCGAGACCGACTCCCTGGTCGTACTGCGGCACCGGGAACCCGGCGCGCTGGCCGTCCACCGGTTCGCGGACCTCCTCGCGGCTCCGCCCGGCTGCCCCCTGGTGACCCCGCACGCGCTCCTGCCGCTGCCGGACGACGGACACGGGGACGCACAGGCACCCGGCTCGGCGCAGGTGTTCGCGGCCACGAGCCGGGGAGTGCACCGGGCCCGCAGAAAGGGCGACGTCCTCGCTGCCGAGGCGGTCATTCCGTGGGGGTCGCCCGCCCGGGGCTGGTACCTCCGGCTCGACACCCGGCGTCAGGCACTGTGGACCACGCTGCGCGGCGGCGACCCGGACCCGCTGCGCTGGCCGGAGTGGACCAACCAGGCATGGCACCACGAGCTGGGAACCGGCCGCACGCTGCTCACGAACCTCGGTCCCGGGCTCGTCTTCCGGCTGGCCCTCGCCCGGCGCCACACCGCCTTCACCCGTGTCCATCCCGACGGCGACGAGCTGATCCTGCTCGGCGCCGACGGCGCCGCCCGCCGCTTCCCCCTGCCCGGTATGAGCGGTGCTCCACGTCGCGGGGGCACCCCCTGGGAGGGCGTCCAACGCCGAGCGGTGGCCGCCTCACCGGGCTCCGACTGGATCGCCGTCACCCGGGGCGGCCACGGCGAGGTGCACATCATCGACGCGGAGACCGGCTACGAGGCGGCCCGTCCGCGGCTGAGCACACCACTGCATCACGGCGGACACCTGACACTGCGCGTCCGGAACGACGGTGCCGACGGTGATCCCGTGGGTCGGTGACGGGTCGCGTGGGCCGACGCGCTCCAGGCGTCCCCGACAGCCACCGCCCCACACGAGCGACACCCGGTACCCCGCCCCACGTGCGTCCGTACGCCGCTCCTCCCGTCGGGGCCGAAAACCGGGGGTCCGGTCCCGCGGCGGGACAGCGGTGTGCCCTCGCCACCGCAGCGTCAAGGCCGATGTGGCGAGGGCACGTTGCGGAGCCGGTGTCCGGCGACGACGCCCGACAGTTCGCTGGTGCTCTTCGGCAGGGTGAAGGAAGTGATCTTCTCCCCCGTCTCCACGGCGATGGCGTGCAGCGCCTTCTTTCCGGGCTCGGAGACGTACGCGACGTGCCCGCGGACGAACAGGGTGGGCCGGGCCTGCTGCCACTCGCCCGCGGCGGGGGATCTCCTTCTCGACCTGCCGGTGTTCTGGTCGATGACGTGGATGGCGCCGTCTGTGCCGAGACCCAGGGCCTGGCCTTGCGGACCGCGGGCCAGTGAGCGGAAGGAGTAGCTGGTGCCCAGGTCCACCAGACGCGGCTTCTTCCTCTCGGTGTCGGTGAGGGAGACCCGGGTGGGCCGCTCCAGCTCGGCCTCGGGGCTCCAAGCCCTTGAGGGCCTCACCGCAACCCGGCAACGGCCCGGTCCGGCCGACAGATCATGAGCGTCATACGAGCGTCAAGAATCTTGAAAACCGGCCGGCCCGCCCGTCCCCCCATTACAAAACCCCAGGTGAGACGGCTACACGAGCCTCCACCTGTTGGATACCCCAAAACAGGCCAAGACCTCCGACGCCCGGGCGAAACCGCAGGTCAGGAGCCCTTCGCGGCCGGTTCGAGGATGGCGACACACTCCAC
>NZ_BAABCQ010000111.1:0-26556 GCF_039539045.1 Streptomyces marokkonensis | reverse complement strand
GGTCCTGCATTGGTCCTGCATCGATCTTGAGCGGCGGACATTTAAATTAGCACTGCTAGTTTAGAGCCGCAGCCCTACTATGTGCGCCATGGCCCGACCGCGCAAGCCCCTGCTCAGCACCGACCGGATCGTCGCGACCGCCCGCGCGCTGGTGGACGCGGAGGGCCTCGCGGCCGTCTCGACGCGCCGGCTCGCCGCGGAGCTGGGAGTCAGCGGGCCCTCGCTCTACAACCATTTCCGCACCAAGGACGAGATCCTCGAGGCGGTCGCCGACTCGGTGAGCGCACAGGTCGACCTGTCGATGTTCGAGGACGGCCGGGAGTGGCGGACCGCGCTGCACGACTGGGCCGTCTCCTACCGGGCGGCCCTGCGTGACCACCCCAACATCGTCCCGGTGCTGGCCCACGGTCCCGGCCGCCGCCCGGCCGCGTTGCACCTCGCGGACGCCGTCTACGGCGCGATGGTCGCGGCGGGCTGGCCCCCGGCCCAGGCCACGTCCATCGGCGCGCTGATGCGCTACTTCATCATGGGCTCGGCACTCGGCTCCTTCGCCGGCGGCTTCGTGGACGACGCCGGCGCCTACGATCCCGCCGACTACCCCCACCTCCAGCAGGCCCACCTCCTGGCCGAGCAGCAGGAGAAGATCGACGAACGGGCCTTCGAGACCGGGCTGACGGCGCTGCTGGACGGGCTGGCGCAGCAGTACGCCCAGGTGGCACAGGGCACCTGAGGACTCCGAGGACACTTCGGCGCCCGCCGGACCGTGCGTACCGCATCCTGGGACGCATGACCGAGAGGGACCCCGAAGCGCCCGGGCTGGCGCGGCTGGCCGGGCTGATCGCCGACGAGACCAGGGCCGCGTGCCTGCTGGCGCTGCTCGACGGGCGGGCGTGGACCGCCGGTGAGCTGGCCCGGCACGCGGGGGTCGCCGCCTCCACACTCAGCGAGCACCTGGGCAAGCTCGTCGCGGGCGGACTGCTGGCCGAGGAACGGCAGGGGCGGCACCGGTATGTACGACTGGCCGACGAGCGGGTCGCACACCTGGTGGAGGACCTGGCCGCACAGGTCGCGCCGCAGGCCGCGGCACGTCGTCCGCGCACGCTGCGGGCGTCCAGCGCCGGCTCGGCGATGGCGCGGGGCCGCACCTGCTACGACCACCTCGCCGGACGGCTCGGCATCACGGTCACCGACGCGCTCACCGGGCGCGGCCTGCTGCGCCAGGACACCGGCTTCGCGCTCACCGACGCGGGCCTCGGCTGGTTCGAGTACGCCGGGATCGCGCTGAAGCCCACCGGTCGCCGGCCGCTGGCCCGTGCCTGCCTCGACTGGACCGAACGCCGCCCCCATCTCGCGGGCGTCGCGGGCGCCGCCCTGTGCCGGCACGCCCTGGACACGGGCTGGTGCGTACGCATCGGCTCGGAGCGTGCGGTGAGGGTGACACCGGCGGGCGAGGAGGCGCTGTCGGAGCTGCTGGGCATCGATCCGGCGGAGCTGCGCTGAGGCACCGGGCATCCCTGGACCTCGTCCGGAATCCGCCGCTCACCGGCGCCCTGTGGGCCTCCGCCTTCGTCTCGGTCCGCGGCCCTGCCGCCCTCGTCGTCCTGATGTCGTGGTCGGTGCTCGGCGAGGTGCCGGGCCGCTCACCTTGGCGGGCGGCGCGCCTCACCCGGGGCGTGGGGCCGCCGAGTTCGTGGGTGCTGCCAGCCACCACGAGCGACCACCGGCCGGTGGCGGCCCGCGTCAGCAGGTGACCGCATCCCGGTACGGAACGTGCCGGAACAGGCTGGACCGGGAATTCCGGAACATATCACCGGCGTATCGAAAACCGCATACGTGAGGTTGATCCCCGGGAGTGGACACCAGGGATCAACCTCAGGGGGACTAGGTTCTGTCTCTCCGATCACGACCGGAGAGACAGACCGTCGACGTGGCGTGTGCTCAGTTCTTATGTGCGGTTACCAGAGCGAAGGAGAGGAATTCTCCACGGTCTGTGGTGAGCATGTCGATAACGGGCTGGTTCGCGCTCTGGCCGTCGGGATGGTGCTCAGCGCCGGCTCGGGCCCACAGCAGCCAGTCCTGCCAGGCGTCCTGCTGCAGCCGCGCGGATGTGACCTTCACCAACTCGGTGATGTCCCACTGGAAGCGCCACCATTCCGCCGTGTGCCAGGCTATCGCTTCCCAGCCGACCACTTCCTTGATGTGGGGCGGGATCATCCCGAGTTCACGGATCTCCCGTGTCGTGGCGGGAGTCGCCATGCCCAGCTGTCCCCCGGGCCGGAGGAAGCGCAGCAGGTAGGGCAGGAAGTTGTCCGCCGTACCGAAGTACTCGAAGGCGTCCACGCTGACGATCGCGTCGAAGCTCTGCTCCTCGAACGGCAGGGCGTGCGCCTCCGCTCGCACGGCCTCCACATGGTCGCCGACACCCGCCTTGGCGAAGACCTGTGCCGCCTGTTCGGGGGCGATCCACAGGTCGGCCGCGACGACGTCGACTCCGTACTCGCGGGCCAGGAACACCGACGTGGCGCCCTTGCCGGAGCCGAGGTCGAGAACCCGCATGCCCGGGCGCAGGTCGAGATCGTGGGCGAGGTCTTCCAGCAGCCACAGCGGGTTCGGCCCCATGTCGAGGTCGAGCAACCAGGCGGGGTCGTACCGAGAGGAGCGTGGATAGCGGTCCGGACGTACAAGATCTTTCAAGGCAGTCACGAGCACGCACCCAAGCCGATCATATGCACGGTCGCAACCCGTTTTGGCCTTCCTGTGCCAGCTCTTGGTTCACGTGGGACGGTGAGGGTGGCAGTCGGATATGCCTCTGGTCGAGCAGACGGTGGGCCAGCACGTTGGCCATGTCCCCGTACGCGGCGAGGGCCTCCACCAGCATCGCCCAGCCCAGCGCCCGGCGGTGACCTGCCACCAGCAGGACACCCAGTACCAGGGCCATGACGACGTCGCGGGTTCCCTTGACGATCAGGAAGCCGCCGCCGTCGCCGGACGGCCAGCTCGGCAGGCCGAAGCCCGGCGCCACCGTCTCCGGGCGCAGGATGAACTCCGACCCGAACCAGAGGATGAAGAGGAGGAAGGCGGCGGCCAGGACGGTGTTGATCTTCTTCAGTGACATTGTTCTTCTCCTTGTGGATTTCGGGCTCAGGCGAGGGCAGTGACCAGGCAGGCCAAGGCGGCGACGATGACGGCGACGCGGACGTAGTGGTAGCGGTCCCAGCGGTTCATCTGCTCCTTCCAGTCCGCGGGCCGGTTCTCGGGGGTCCACGTCTTGCCCCGGTTGTTGATCGGGACGAGCAGCAGGAGCGACATGATCACGCTCACGATCAGCAGCGCGGCGGCGATGACGACGAGTCCGGCGCCTGGGCGGTCCCATCCGGCGATGGCCCAGACCGCGCTGAGGACGAGCGAGCCGATGTACCAGAACGGCATGAGGGCGCCGAGCATCCGGCCCCCGTGGGCGCGGGCGAGCTGGCCGCTGTCCTCGGGAAGGGCGTTGAAGATCCGGTTCATGACGAAGGCGACGGAGAACTCCACCCCCACCATCAGGCCGACGATCACGGTGGTGAACACCTCGAGTGCGTTGAGCATGATGACCTCTCCTGAGATCTAGCGCTGCTAGATGACGAGGCAACGCTAGTGCTACTGCCGCTCGATTGTCTAGCGATGCTAGGATTCGAGTCATGTCGGTACAAGAACGCAAGCAGCGCGAACGGGCGGAGCGCGAGCGCCTCATCGTGGCGACAGCCCGCGAACTCGCTGAGCAGCAGGGCTGGGACGCGGTCACAACCCGTCGGCTCGCCGAGCGCATCGAGTACAGCCAGCCCGTCCTCTACAGCCACTTCCGCGGCAAGCGGGAGATCATCGGCGCCGTCGCCCTGGAGGGCGCTGCCGAGCTGGCCGCGGCGGTGCGTGCCGCGACCTCCGCCGCGGACGGCCCGCGCGAGCAGGTCGCCGCGCTCGCCCGCGCCTACCTCGACTTCGCCGCACGCAACCCGGCGGTCTACGACGCCTTGTTCCAGCTCGACGGCGGCCTGGCGTACGCGCAGGAGGACACCCCGGAGCCGCTGAAGGACGCCTTCGCCGCGCTGCTGGAGAGCCTGGGCGAGGTCGCCGGGGACGGTGTCCACCCGGGGCTGTTCACCGAGATGTTCTGGGCGTCCCTGCACGGCCTCGCGACCCTGACCCGGGCGGGACGGTTGCTGCCGGAGGACGCCGCGCAGAGGGTGGAGCTGCTGGTGGACCGGCTCGCCGTGGTCTGACACACCGTCCCGGCGGGCATGCGGCCGGGGCCCTCGGGCCCCCGCCGCTGCCTGCGGCAACGCTTCCGGTCACTCGCGTCCACACGGCGCAGCCGCAGATCGCCGGGCCCCGTGCCCCAGGCCGGCACCCGCTCCGGAAGCTGCGATGCTCATTGATCGCGACCCGATACGCGCCCTAACGCCGCGTCATTCGCCGGTGCCCTCGTCGTCCTCTCGGCAGCAGCGGCTCGTCCTTCACCCGGCGCCGCGACAGCGCGGGCAGCTTCTGCACAGCGGCCAGCACCCGACACCCGCCCGACGCCGCACCGAGCGCCGTCGACTCCCCGAGCAGGGTCAAGAGCGGACGTACCGTGTCGTACCGGACGGCCAGGAGTGCGCGGACCGCCATCTCGGCCGCATCGTCCCCGGGCGGGACCAGTTCCTCCACCGTCGCCGCGGCAGCGTTGGCCTCCTCGCGCGGGGCGACCGTTTCCACCGCCTGCCACAGTGCGGCCACGTCCAGATCAGTGCCGTGCTCCTCGACCACGCCCAACTCCTCGGAGAGCACCCGCCAGACCGCCGTCATCACCCGCGACGCCTTCTCCAACCGAGGCAGCGTCGACAGCCGGTCGCTGTTCGTTGCCCGCTTCGCCGAGCTGATCAGCTTGACCTGCATCAGGAGCGCGAACAGGTCCAAGGCATCGTCGATCGCCGCCGCCTCCAGCGACCGGACCACCGCGGTGACCATCGCCGTGCGCTTCGGCTCCGGGGTGCGGGCCAGGTACGGGCCTTCGAGCCCAGCCCGTTCTTCGCCGGCGCTACCAGCCGGTTCGGCGGGATCTGCTCGACCTTCACCTTCCCCAGGCGGAAGGCCGCGATCTCGTCGACCCGCTCCAGGGCCCCCTTCATCGCGTTGCCGGTGGTCCGCGTCGACGGCCGGCGCATCCGCTCCAGCTCCGAGAGCCGCTTGCCCTCCGGCACGTCCAACAGCGCGACCAGGTCCCCGGGCAGCGAGGCGTCCGCCCGGCGGGTCGCGTTCGCCACGGTCGCGTACAGCCGCTGCTCGGCGATTCCGCGCGCTTCGGCGACTGCCGGGCCAGCACGCTCACTTCGGGCAGCAGCACCCGGTTCCGGCGCAGCCAGTGCCCCGACTGGTTGAACAGCGCCACCGGCCCCTCGGCGTTCGTCCACGCCCGGCCGTGCAGGAACGTACGGAACAACCGGCCCCACTCAGGGTCTTCGTACTGGTGGTAGCCGTGGCGTCCCGGATCTCCCACGCGTGCTCGTACGCCGTCTTCAACCTCTCGGTGTACTGCTTGATGCACGAGACGTCCTCGATGCCCAGCTCCTGGCCGAGGTGCTCGATGACCGGCCACGGCACCGCGAGCGGGTCCTGCAGGAACAGCCCGACGTAGCGCACCGTGCACATCTGGAGCGCGAACCCGAGCCGGTTCTGATCCCCGCGCCGCTTGCCGATCAGCGCACGATCGACGTCATCGAGGTAGAAGAATCTCTCCAGCTCTCAACCGAGCTTTGCCGAACCTCGGCAGAGCCGTTGGACGCTGTGCCAGACGGCAAGACCAGCCCTCAGCGCCAACCGATGTTCCATTGTTCCCCGAAGCCGGGAAGCGCGCGGGAGCGGCCCCGGAGCGGGCCGGGCCCGCCCCGA
Organism: Streptomyces marokkonensis; assembly: GCF_039539045.1. Taxonomy (NCBI): domain Bacteria; kingdom Bacillati; phylum Actinomycetota; class Actinomycetes; order Kitasatosporales; family Streptomycetaceae; genus Streptomyces; species Streptomyces marokkonensis. The sequence goes on along the minus strand of NZ_BAABCQ010000111.1, from coordinate 20,649 downwards.
AGCCGCGCCGCGAGGACGCCGACCGGCTCTGAGGCCGTTGCGGACAGGCTGGGACAGGCCTGGGCCGGTCCGGAAAGGCCCGGACACGGCCCGAGCTCGGCTCGTCTAGAACACCACCAGGGCCCGCCCGCCCTTGCCCGCCAGCATGTTCTCGAAGGCCGCCGGGATGCCGTCCAGGGCGATGCGCTCGGTCACCAGGGCGCCGAGGTCCAGGCGTCCGGCGCGGACGTGTTCGGCCAGTACCGGGAGGTCCCTGGCCGGGTCGGCGTTGCCGTAGACGCAGCCGGACAGGGTGCGGCCCCAGTGGAAGATTTCCAGGGCGTTGAAGGTGACCTGCTGGTCCTTGCCGCCGATGCCGACGACCGTGGTGCGGCCGCCGCGCCGGGTGGACTCCCAGGCCGTGCGGATGGTGACGGCCCGGCCGACGCACTCGACGGCGACGTCGACGCCCTGCTTGCCGGTGAGGGCGCGGATCTCGCGGGCGGTGGTGTCGGAGGCGATCAGGTAGTCGGTGGCTCCGGCGGCGCGGGCCAGCTCCTCCTTCTCGGGTGACACGTCGACCGCGACGATCTTCGACGCGCCCGCGATGCGGGCCGCCTGGAGCGCGGCGAGGCCCACTCCCCCGACGCCGAAGACCGCGACCGTCTCCCCCTCGCGCACCCGCGCCGAGTGGTGGACGGCGCCGTAGCCGGTGAGGACGGCACAGCCGAGCAGGGCGGCGTCGGTGAGCGGGATGCCGTCGGGGACGGGCAGGAGGCACCCGGCGTCCACCACCGTCTCCTCGGCGAACGCGGCGACGTTCAGACCGGGGTGCAGGTCGGTGCCGTCGTCGGCGCGGCGGGCGTGCACGTTCGCCGCGCCGGCCAGGGCGTTCGCGCACAGCCAGACCTCGCCGAGCGAACAGGCGTGACAGCCGCCGCAGGACGGGGCCCAGTTGAGGACGACGTCGTCGCCGGGGGCGACGTGGGTGACGCCCTCGCCGACGGCGAGGACCGTGCCGGCGCCCTCGTGGCCGAGGACGGCGGGGAGCGGCACGCGCATGGTGCCGTTGGACAGGGACAGGTCGGAGTGGCAGACGCCGGCGGCGGCGAGCTTCACCCGGACCTGGCCCGGGCCGGGCTCGGGCAGCTCGATCCCGGTGACCTCCAGCGGGGCGCCTACGGCGGGTACGACGGCGGCACGGACAGCGGTACGGACGGCCATGACGTGGACGACTCCCCTGGAACTAGAACTGGAGGGACTTGGTCTGGAGGTACTCGGACAGGCCGTGCGCGCCCAGTTCGCGGCCCACGCCGGACTGCTTGTAGCCGCCGAAGGGCGCCAGCGGGTTGAACCGGCCGCCGTTGATGTCGACCTGGCCGGTGTCCATCCGGCGGGCGAAGGCGACCGCCTCGGTCTCGTCGCCGGCCCAGACGGCGCCGGCGAGGCCGTAGACCGTGCCGTTGGCGATCCGCAGGGCGTCCTCCTCGTCCGTGTAGCGGAGGATGGACAGGACCGGCCCGAAGATCTCCTCCTGGGCGATGGTCATGTCCTGCGTCACGTCGGCGAAGACGGTCGGGGCGACGAAGTAGCCCTGCTCGCGTGGGGCTTCGGGGCCGCCCGCGACAAGGCGCGCGCCCTCGGCGACGCCCTGCTCGATGTAACCGCGCACGCGTTCCCGCTGCTTGGCGTTGACGACCGGGCCGATCCGGTCGCCGTACTTCGCGGCGGCCTCGGTGGCCAGCTCCACGGCCTCGTCGTACCGGTCGGCGGGCACCAGCATGCGGGTCCAGGCGCTGCACGTCTGGCCGGAGTTGGACATGACGTTGGCGACGCCGACGTTCACTGCCCTGGCCAGGTCGGCGCTGGGGAGGATGACGTTGGCGGACTTGCCGCCGAGTTCGAGGGCGACCTTCTTGACGGCGGCGCCGGCGGTCGCGCCGATCCGACGGCCCACGGCCGTGGAGCCGGTGAAGGAGACCAGGTCGACGCCCGGGTGCTCGGCAAGGGCCTGCCCGGCGACCGGACCGAGGCCGGTGACCAGGTTGAAGACGCCCGCCGGAACGCCGGCCTCGTGCACCGCCTCCGCGAAGAGCTGGGCGGTGAGCGGGGTGTCCTCGGCGGGCTTCAGCACGATCGTGCAGCCGGCCGCGAGCGCCGGGGCGACCTTGGCGACGATCTGGTGGAGTGGGTAGTTCCAGGGGGTGATGGCGGCGACCACGCCGACCGGCTCGTGGTGGACGACGGAGTTGCCGACCTTCTCCTCGAAGACGTACGTCGCCGCCAGCTCGGCGTAGGATCCCGCGACCGCGATCGGGGCGGCGGCGTGCACGGCCTGCGAGAGCTTCGGCGGCGAGCCCAGCTCTGCGGTGACGGTGTCGGCGATCTCGTCCTTGCGGGCCACCAGTACGTCCCGCAGGGCGGCCAGGCGTGCGGCCCGCTCGGCGGGCGGCGTGGCAGCCCAGCCCCGCAGGGCGGCGCGGGCGGCCCGTACGGCGGTGTCGACGTCCAGGGCGTTGCCCGCGGGGACCTTGCCGATCACCTGCTCGTCGGCCGGGTTGACCACCTCGATCGTGTCCCGGCCGTCGGCGGGCCGCCAGGCTCCGTCGATGTACATGCCGTCGTGTGCCTTCATCGCGTTCCCTCCGGGCGGGCCTCGTCGTCCGACCCCAAACTAGCGCCGATAGTTTTACGGCACCAGGGGCGACCACCATGGTGGCGCGGCTCACCCTCCCGACGGGCCTGATCGCCGACGACGTCACTCCTCCAGGTCCGGCAGCCGGGCCGGGGCGGGGCAGATCCGGTCGCCGTGCTGGTCGAAGACGAACAGATGGGCGAGGTCGACGAGGAGAGGGACCTGCATGCCGTGACGAAGGTCGATGTCGGGGGTGGTCCGGACGATCAGGTCTCCGGGGAGGCGGCCGTCGGGGGCGGCGACGGCGGGTCCGGCGGCGGGTCGGGCGACCCCCGGCTCGTCCATGACCGCCACCGGGCCGGCCCGCAGGGCGCCCGCCCGTTCCTTCAGCCGGTTCAGAACCGTGCCGTCGCGGCGGCGGCGCCCGGCCGGGCGGGCGCCGGGGCGCGGAGCCTCCAGGTCGGGCACGACGGCCGGCTGCGAACCGGTGTTGAAGTGGACGAGGACCTCGTGGCCCTGGAACTCGACGTGCTCCACCAGGCCGGTGAGCAGCACCTCGCCGGGGCGGGCGGAGGCGGGCTTCGCGATCCGCACGGCCTCCGAACGCAGTCCCACGATCACCTCACGGCCCTGCTGGACGCGGAGCAGCTGGTGGTCCAGGGAGAGCGGTTCGGGCAGGCGCAGGAACTGCTTGCCCAGGCTGATGGTCATCGCCCCGTCGAGCGGCGCCCGCACGAGGCCGCGCAGCAGGTTGATGCGCGGGGTGCCGATGAAGGCGGCGACGAAGACGTTGCGCGGCAGGGCGTACACCGCGCGCGGGGTGTCCACCTGCTGGAGCACACCGCCGCGCAGCACGGCGACGCGGTCGCCGAGGGACATGGCCTCGGACTGGTCGTGGGTGACGTAGATCGTGGTGACGCCCAGTTCCCGGGTCAGTTTGGTGATCTCGGCGCGCAGGTGGTTGCGGAGCTTGGCGTCGAGGTTGGACAGCGGCTCGTCCATCAGGAAGGCGGTGGGGTGGCGGGCGATCGCCCGGCCCATGGCGACGCGCTGGCGTTCACCGCCGGAGAGCTGGGCGGGGAAGCGGTCGAGGAGGTCCTCGATGCCCAGCATGCGGGCGGTGGCGTCCACACGGGGGCCGGGGTCGGCCTGCGGTGCCTCGACACGCAGCGGGAAGCCGATGTTCCCGCGGGTCGTCATGTTCGGGTACAGGGCGAAGTTCTGGAAGACCATCGCCATGCTCCGCTCGGAGGGGAGCAGGTCGTTGCCGTACTCGCCGTCCAGCAGCAGTCGGCCGTCGGTGATCTCCTCCAGGCCGGCGATCATGCGCAGCACGGTGGACTTGCCGCAGCCGGAGGGGCCGAGCAGGACGAGGAACTCGCCGGGCGCGATGTCCAGCGACAGCCGGTCCACCACGCGGACGCCTCGCGCGTAGGTCTTGCTCACGTCGTGCAGGGAGATGGCGCGTGTCATGGGAGGTGCCCCCGGGGGCTCACTGAGCGCTGGTGCTCCGCGGTCGGACGCCCACGTGCGGGTCGTACGGGGCGTGTGAGTCACGGAAGCTAACGGAATGTGCGCGGCTGGGGGAAGACACTGGACGCAATCTTGGTGCGGGTGTCCAAATGACGAGAAAGCGGACGGCCTGATTCAGGGACGGAGTCTCCCAGGAGGCGGGCGCCACACAAAGCGGGCGTCGCAGAAGACGTGCGTCGCACAAGACGTGCGTCATGGGAGGGGGGTGTCGCGGGAGAGGGTGTCGTGGGAAGGGGGTGTCGTGGGAGGCGGGTCCGAGGCCGGCGACACGGTCCCTCGACGCCGCGGGACTCCGGGGGTCCGGCAGGCGGGTCGCTAACGGGCCGTCCGGCGCGGGGCCCGGCGGCGAGGGGTGTCCTCGGGTTCGTCCGCGGCGGGCGGCCGGTCCGCGGCCGGTCCGGTGGACGGGGCTCGCAGGGCGATGCCAGAGGAAATGAGCAGCAGGGCGCCGAGCATCACGAACGGCGCGGCCACGCCCGCGACGCCGGCGATCAGGCCCGCCGCGGCGGGCGCGGCGACCTGGCCGAGCCGGTTGCCGGTCAGGCGCAGGGCGAGGGCGGTGGAACGGGCTCCGTCGGGGGCCGCCTGGACGACGGTCGTCATGGACAGCGGCTGGCCCACGCCGAGACAGAAGCCGAGGACGACCAGCATCAGCCCGAGCACCCACACCGGCACCGGCAGCGCGACCCCGGCGCACAGCAGAGCGGCCAGCAGACAGGTGGCCGTGAGCAGCACGGTGCGGCCGAGCAGCCGCAGCAGGGGCGTCAGCACCAGCCGGCAGGCGATCGTGGCGGCGGCCCGCAGACTGAGCAGTACCCCGATCACGACCGGCGAGATGCCCCGGTGCTCGCCGACCACCGGCAGGTAGGCGGTGAGGATGTCGGTCGCCGACAGGACGGACAGGCTGATCAGGATGCCCGCGGGCACGCCCCGGGCACGCAGGATGCTGCCGACGGGGACGCGCGCGCCCTGTTCCCTACGGGACTTGCCGGCCGCCGGGTGCTCTATGCGCCACAGCGACGTGAAGGCGACCGCGGCGACCGCGCCCGCCACCACCAGGGCCAGGGCGCTGCTGGCCGCCATGTCCCGGCCGCCGATCAGCACGCCGGCCGCGACGGGCCCGACCAGCTGGCCGAGCGAGGCGCCGATGGTGAAGTGGCCGAAGTTGCGGTCCTGCTCGTGCGGCGCGGACTGGCGGGCGACCAGCGACTGGGCACCGATGACGAAGCAGAGGTGGCCGAGACCCATGACGCCGCTCCACAGCGCCATCGCCCACAGGGACTCCGCGATACCGCTCAGCGCGCAGCCGCCGGCGATGAGGACCACGCCGACGGGCAGCAGCGGCGCGCAGCGGCCGTGGTCGGTGCGGCGGCCGAGCGGGACGGCGGCGAACAGCGGCAGCAGCGCGTACACGCCGGCGATGACCCCGACCGCCTGTTCGTCCGAGCCCAGCGCGAGGGCTCGGTAGGAGACGGCGGGCCGGGCCATCGACACCGCCCCCTGCGCGAAGCCGAAGGCGATGACGAGGCGGAGCAGCCAGCCGCGGTTCCCGCGGTTCCCACCGGGCGCCATGGTCGTGTCCTTCCTGGGCACCCGGCTCCCACGCACGGTCGGCGGGAGCCGGGCAGATGATCAGATGATGCCGAACAGGATGCCCGCCGCGAGGATCACCAGGCTCGTCAGGACCGCCCACTTCACCACGAACCGCGTGTGGTCGCCGAACTCGACCTTGGCCATGCCGACCAGGACGTACACGGCCGGGACGAGCGGGCTGGACATGTGCAGCGGCTGGCCGACGATCGAGGCGCGGGCGATCTCCAGCGTCGACACACCGTGTGCCTGACCGGCCTCGGCGAGCACCGGCAGGACACCGAAGTAGAAGCCGTCGTTCGACATGAAGTAGGTGAGCGGCAGGCTGAGCAGGCCGGTGACGAGGCCCATCTGCGGGCCCATGCCGTCGGGGATGGTGTCCACGAGCCAGTTGGCCATGTGGTCGACCATGCCGGTACCGGTGAGGACGCCGGTGAAGACCGCGGCGGCGAAGACCATGCCGGAGACGTTGAGGACGTTGTCCGCGTGGGCCGCGATGCGGGCCTTCTGGTCCGGGATGTGCGGGAAGTTGACGGTGAGCGCGAGCGCGGCGCCGAGCAGGAAGAGCACCGGGATCGGCAGCATCTCCATGATCATGGCGGTGAGCAGCGCGACCGTGAGCAGCGCGTTGAACCAGTACAGCTTGGGGCGCAGGGTGGGCCGGTTCGGGTCGAGGCCCTGGAAGTCGTCGTCGGACCCGTCGTCCTCGACGGCGGCCTCCTGGGCCCCGCCGGAGCCCGCGTCGGCCTTCCCCGAAACCGAACCGGCACCCGGACCCGAATTCGAGCCCGAGCCCGAACCGACACGGCCACCGGACCCGGAAGCCGAGCCCGAGCCCGAGCCCGCACTCGCACCCGCACCCGCACCCGCACCCGCACCCGCACCCGCACCGACCAGCACAGTCTCGCTCTCGGGCTCCCCCACCAGCGCCTCGTCCAGCGACAGCGTGCCCAGCCGCCTGCGCTCGCGCAGACCGAGCACGTACGACAGGACGATGACCGCCAGCAGGCCGACGGCCAGGGCCGGGATCATCGGGACGAAGATGTCGGTGGCGTCGACCTTCAGGGCGGTGGCGGCGCGGGCGGTGGGGCCGCCCCAGGGCAGGGTGTTCATCACACCGTTGGCCATCGCGGCGACGCCGGTCATCACGACCAGGCTCATCTTCAGGCGCTTGTACAGCGGGTACATCGCCGAGACCGTGATCATGAAGGTGGTGGAGCCGTCGCCGTCCAGCGAGACGATGGCGGCGAGCAGGGCCGTACCGACGACGATCCGCATCGGGTCGGCCTTGCAGAACCTCAGGATGGCCCGGACGATCGGGTCGAAGAGCCCGACGTCGATCATCACCCCGAAGTAGACGATCGCGAACATGAGCATGGCCGCGGTGGGCGCGAGGGTGGACACGCCGTCGATGACGTAGTCGCCGAGTTCGGCGCCCTTGCCGACGAACACGCAGAACAGCGCGGGGATCAGCACGAGCGCCGCGATCGGCGACATCTTCTTCATCATGATCAGGACCAGGAAGGTCGCGATCATGGCGAAGCCGAGGATGGTCAGCATGAGTGAGTACCTAACGTTCGCCCTTGAACATCCCACCGGGGCAGGCGGTGCGAGCGACGTTAGGTGCCGTGAAGCTGCGTTAACAAGACGTTGACATGCGAGCAATAAGAGCAAAAATGCAGGTCACAGCTTTGCGTCGGTCAGCGGCGCCAGCTCGACGGGTACGCCGTTGAGGACGGCGTTGCCCGAGAGCGGGTCGAGCATGCTGCCGTCGAGGAGCTGATTGACGTTGACGCCGGGGTCGGCGGCGGCGTGGCTCAGGCGGGTGCCGGGGCGGTCGTGGCCCCAGCCGTGCGGGAGGCTGACGACGCCGGGCCGGACGGTGTCGGTGACCTCGGCGGGGGCGGTCACCTCTCCCCCGGCGGCCTTGACCCGCACGGACTGCCCGGCACTCACGCCGAGCCGTTCGGCGTCGTCGGGGTGGAGGTGGAGGGTGCAGCGGTTGGAACCGCCGGTGAGGGTCGGGATGTTGTGCATCCAGCTGTTGTTGGAGCGCAGGTGGCGGCGGCCGACGAGGACGAGCCCGGCGGGGCGCTCGGCCAGGGCCTGCCGAAGACGCGGCAGGTCGGCGCTGATCGGCCCCGGCAGCAGCTCCACCCTGCCGCTGCGGGTCTTCAGCGGCTGCGGCAGGCGCGGGCGCAGCGGGCCGAGGTCGATGCCGTGCGGGTGGGCGAGCAGCTTCTCGAGGTTCAGCCCGTCCGGCCGGGCGCCGAAGCCGTCGCCGTAGGGGCCGAGGCGCAGCATCAGGTCGAGTCGCCGCTCCGGACCGTTGTCGCCGGTGAGCCGTGCGGTCAGTCCGCCCGGGTCGCGTCCGTGCACGGGTGAGTGCGCGTCCCGTACGGCCTTGCCGAGCGTCTGCTCGATCACCATGGCGTCGACGGCGGCGGGGTCGGTGCCGTGGGTGCCGGTGGCGGCCAGGATCAGCCGGGCCAGGATCTCCGTCTCGGCCATCCGTCCGGGCTCGAGCGGCACGGCGGGGCGGGTGTAGCGGACCTGGTTGCGCACGGCGAGGGTGTTGAAGGCGAAGTCGTGGTGGGGGCTCTGGGCCGGCGGGGGCGGCGGCAGGACGACATGGGCGTGGCGAGAGGTCTCGTTGAGGTAGGGGTCGACGCTCACCATGAAGTCCAGTGAGTCCAGTGCCTTGTCGAGCCGGTCCCCGTCGGGTGCGGAGAGCACGGGGTTGGCGGCGATCGTGAGCAGCGCGCGGACCGGTTCGCCGGTGCCGGTGGCTGTGTCGATCTCCTCGGTGAGGGCGGACAGGGGAAGTTCGCCCTTCGCCTCGGGGTGTCCGCTCACCCGCGAGTGCCAGCGGCCGAGCGCGAACCCGCGGCCGGGCCCGGCGGGGCGGGGGGTCCGGTCGGTGGCGGCCTGGGGGAAGAGGGCGCCGCCGGGACGGTCGAGGTTGCCGGTGAGGATGTTGAGGACGTCCACGAGCCAGCTGGCGAGGGTGCCGTGCGGGACGGTGCAGCTGCCGATGCGGCCGTACACGGCGGCGGTGGGAGCGGCGGCGAGTTCGCGGGCGAGGGCGCGCGTCACGTCGGCGTCCACGTCGCAGGCGGCGGCGACGGATTCCGGCGTGAAGTCGCCCACGGCATCGGCGACTTCCGCGACTCCTTCGACGTGCGGGGCGAGCGGGCCGAGGTCGGCCAGGCCCTCTTCGAACAGTACGTGGGCCATCGCCGCGAGGAGCAGCGCGTCGGTGCCGGGGCGGATCGCCACGTGCCGGTCGGCGAGCTTGGCGGTGCGGGTGCGACGTGGGTCGATGACGGTGAGGGTGCCACCGCGGGCCCTGAGCGCCTTGAGTCGGCCGGGGAAGTCGGGGGCGGTGCACAGACTGCCGTTGGACTCCAGCGGGTTGGCTCCGATCAGGAGCAGGTGGTCGGTGCGGTCGAGGTCGGGGACCGGGATGGCGTTCGCGTCGCCGAAGAGCAGCCCGCTCGAAACGTGCTTGGGCATCTGGTCCACCGTGGACGCGGTGAACAGGCTGCGGGTACCGAGGGCGCCGAGCAGGACGTTCGGGTAGAGGGCGCCGGCCACGGTGTGGACGTTGGGATTGCCGAGGACGACGCCGACGGAGTGCGGCCCGTACCGCTCGACGACGGGCCGGACACCGGCGGCGACCGCGTCGAACGCCTCCTCCCAGGTGGCCTCGCGCAGCTCGCCGTCCCTGCGCACCAGGGGGGCGCGCAGCCGGTCGGGGTCGGCGTCGACGGCCCCGAAGGAGGCGCCCTTGGGGCAGACGAAGCCGTGGCTGAAGACGTCGTCGCGGTCGCCGCGGGCGGCCGTGACCGTGGTGCCGTCGATGGTGAGGGCCAGGCCGCAGGTGGCCTCGCACAGGGGGCAGATACGCAGGGCGGTGCGGGACACGGGTCCTCCCGGAGGCGGCGGTGACGCACGGACGTGTAACCTCGCGGCGAGCATACCGACCGGTAGGCATGTTGGGGAGGCCTGCGTCGACGGTTGTGTGAACGGCCGCATGCCCTCGACTGTCGGGCGGACACGGCAGGCGCGCCGGCCGAGCACCGTCGCCCCACGGGCCGAGCACCGTCGAACCGTCAGTCGAGCACGCCGACCCGCCAGTCGAGCACGCCGACCCCATCGGTCGGACACGCCGACCTCGCCAGTCGAGCACGCCGACCCCATCGGTCGAGCACGCCGACCCCGTCAGTCGAGCACGCGCCCCAGATAGGCCCGCAGAAGCTGTCGCGCCTCCTCGATGATTTCCTCGTCCCCGCCCGGCGCGACCCGGAAGGCGAGTTGCACGAGGGTGTCGGCGGTCTCCACGGCCACGAGGAAGGCGCGGCGCAGGTCCTCGTCGGGGCGGCGGCCCAGGTAGCCGGCGAGCAGCTCGGTGAGCCGGTCGGCGACGCGGTGGTTGGGCACGGCGTGGCGGCCGCCGACCGGTATCTGGTTGCCGAAGTCGATCAGGGAGAAGCCGGGTACGGTCCGCTTCATCGCCAGGTACTCGTCGAGCACCGCGTCCAGCGCCCCGCGCCAGCCGCCGTCCCCCGCCTCCGTGAGGCGTTCGGTCACCCGCTCCGCATAGTGCTCCAGGTTGCGCTGGGCCAGCGCGTCGGCCATCTGCCGCTTGTTGCCGAAGAAGCGGTACACCGAACCGATGGGGACGTCCGCGCGCAGCGCCACGGCCCGGGTGCTCAGGGCGTCGTAGCCGACCTCGTCGAGGAGGTCGGCGCAGGCGTCGAGGATCCGGGTCAGCCGTTCGGCACTGCGCCGCTGCACGGGGGCACGGCGGAGCGAGGTCGCGTGGGACACGGTCTTCATGATGCCCTTTCGCCGCCGTCCGGTGAACTGTGACCTTCAGTACGGCGCCGGCCACCGGCTCCACTCACCGGGCCGCCGTGCGTGCGGGCGACGCCTGGTCCTCGATCTCCTCCGGCCGGGTCGCCTCCGTCGGCTCCGCGTCCGACGCCGTGATGTCCGCCGTACTCTCGACGGGCTCGCCGTCGACGGCCCAGACGGTGCCGTCGTCGGCGTACAGGCGGACCGTGAGCTGGTGGGTGCCGCGCGGTACGAGGTCGGCGGCGAGGCGGTGGTCGGGGCCGCGCAGGCGGGTGAGGAGGTCGCCGTCGAGGAAGAGGTGGGCGACGCCGCGGCCGGCCACCGCCTTCGCCTCCGTCCCGGCCGGCGAGAACCGGAAGTCGCGGACGGTCAGGCGTACGTCCCAGCTGTCGTCGGCGTCGGGCTGTACCTCGACACCGACCTCCGGCGCGTGCTCCTCGTCCACCTCCCGGTAGCGCCGGCCCGCCTCGTCGGTGGCGTCGAGCAGCCTGCCCACCGGGGTGGCCGATTCACCGGCCTCCGGTTCGCCCGTACCGCCCGTGTCACCGGAGCCGCAGCCGACGGATCCGGTCAGCAGCAGGACACAGACCGCGAGCACGGCGAGCACTCTCCGCATCCACGACATGACGGGAGACTAGAACACCGGTCCGACAGTCCGGATCCCCCGGGGGTCTGGTTCCGGTCATCCTCCCCGGAGGGGATCCGCGTGGACCCGAACCCCGTACGACCTCTTGCGCATGGGAAACCCTATTCCTATGGTGTGCCATAGGAATAGGGTGGGAATCGGATTGCGAGGGAGCGATCAATGAGCGGGGACGCGCGGAAGACCGCGGAGGGACTGGCCTACCTGTCCGGTTTCGGCAACGAGCACAGCTCGCAGGCCGTTCCGGGAGCGCTGCCCGAAGGTCGGAACTCGCCGCAGCGGGCGCCCCTGGGGCTGTACGCGGAGCAGTTGAGCGGCACGGCGTTCACGGAGCCGAGGGCGGACAACCGGCGTTCGTGGCTGTACCGGATCCGCCCGTCGGCGGCCCACCCGGCTTTCACCCGCACGGGCAACGGCGCGATCCGCACCGCACCCTTCACCCAGGCCGTGCCGGACCCGAACCGGCTGCGGTGGGGCCCGCTGCCCGAGCCCGGGGCCGGGACCGACTTCCTGGCGGGCCTGTGGACACTGGGCGGCAACGGCGACGTCACCCAGCGCACCGGCATGGCCGTGCACCTGTACCACGCCACGGCCTCCATGGAGCGCGTCTTCAGCGACGCCGACGGCGAGTTGCTGATCGTCCCCGAGCGCGGCGGCCTGCTGCTGCGCACCGAGTTCGGGCTGCTGCACGCCGGGCCCGGCCATGTGGCGCTGGTCCCGCGCGGCGTCCGCTTCCGGGTGGAACTCCTGGACGAGGACGCCCGCGGCTACGTCTGCGAGAACTACGGCGCCCCTTTCCGTCTCCCCGACCTCGGCCCGATCGGCGCCAACGGCCTGGCGAACGTACGGGACTTCATGGCGCCGGTCGCCGCGTACGAGGACGACGAGAACACGCCGGGACCGGTGGAGGTGGTCAACAAGTTCTGCGGGAACCTCTGGTCCGCGACCTACGACCATTCCCCGCTCGACGTGGTCGCCTGGCACGGCAACCATGTCCCGTACGTCTACGACCTGCGCCGTTTCAACGTCATCGGCACGATCTCGTACGACCACCCGGACCCGTCGATCTTCACGGTGCTGACCTCCCCGTCGGACACCCCCGGTCTCGCGGGCGTCGACTTCGTGGTCTTCGCGCCGCGTTGGCTGGTGGGCGAGGACACCTTCCGGCCGCCGTACTTCCACCGGAACGTGATGAGCGAGTACATGGGCCTGATCGAGGGCGCCTACGACGCCAAGGCGGAGGGCTTCGTGCCGGGCGGCGGCTCGCTGCACAACATGATGTCGGCGCACGGCCCGGACCGGGAGACCTTCGACCGGGCGAGCGCGGCCGAGCTGAAGCCACAGCGGATCGACGACGGGCTGGCGTTCATGTTCGAGACGCGGTGGCCGGTGACCCTCACACCGCAGGCGGCCCGCGCCGAGCACCTGCAACCGCGCTACGACGACGTCTGGCGGGGCATGGAGCGTCACTTCCGCCCCTTGCACTGACGATTCCCTACCGGTACGGATGGCCCGTGACCTCCTTCGCCCCGGACTCCATCGTTCTGAACCGCAAGCTGCCGCTCTGGTACCAGGTGTCGCAGTCCCTCCGCGCCTCGATACTCGGCCGCTCCCCCCGGGACCCGCTGCGGCTGCCCACGGAGGAGCAGCTGGCCGGCCACTACGGGGTGAGTGTGCTGACCATGCGGCAGGCGCTGAAGGAGCTGGAGGAGGAGGGGCTGATCACCCGTCACCGCCGGCGCGGCACGTTCATCGAGCCCGACGCCCGGCGGGGGGCGCCGGTGCGGCTGCTGGGTTCGGTGGACGCGATCGTGGCGCAGCAGTCCGGCATGAAGGCGGAGCTCCTGGGCCACGGCACCGGCCCCGTGCCGTCCGAACTCGCCGAGTACTTCCCGGACCTGGTCGAGACGGCGACGTACCACCGGCTGCGCTGCGACGAGCAGACGGGGGAGCCCACCAACCACGCCCGCAACTACGTCCGCCCCGAGGTCGCCGCCCGCATCGACGTGGACGACCTGGCCCGCCGACCGATGACCAAGGTGCTGCGCGACGTGGTGGGCCTGGACATCGGCCGGATCACGGACACGGTGGAGGCCCGGCTGGCGGACCCGGAGACGGCGCGACTGCTCGAGGTCCCGCTGCTCAGCCCGATCCTGCACTACACGGGCATCACCTACGACACGGCGGGGCGGGTGCTGGACGTGGCGGTCATCCACTACCGGGGGGACCGCTTCTCCTTCACGGTCACCCTGGATGCCACGTGAGGCCGCGGTGCCCCGTCGTACGATGCCCGGCGTGACGCACGACGACGCTCCGCCGCTGGCGGACCTCATGCCGTGGTCCGTCGCACCGCCGCGGCTCGGCCGGGCGTGGCCGACGGCCCCCGACGCGGCGTCCCTGAAGGCCCGCTGGGACGCCTTGGTGAAGGCCGAGGGAGCCGACCGCGAGGTCCTGTTCGAGCCGACGCGATCGCGTACGCCGCACACCGCGGTCGGGCAGTTGCCGGGCGGCCTCGGCGGCACCGGGCGGCTGGCGCGGGCCTCGGGGCGGTGTCCGGAGCCGGTGCGCGTGCTGCGCGCGCCGTTCGACGAACAGTGGCTGATTCCCGACCACCGGCTGATCGACGCGGCCCGTCCGGAGCTGTGGCGGGTGATGGACGAGCGGCAGGCCTTCGTCGTGGAGGCGCCCGGTGCCGCCGGCCCTCCGCTGCTTCTCGCGACCTCGCGGCTGCCGCTGCTGGGGGGCGCCCGGGTACGCCCGCTGTACCGCCGTCCCGGCGGGACGGAGCCGAACCTGGCCCCCGGCCTCCTGGACCATCTGGCCGCCCGGCTCGGCCGGCGTCCCGATGCGGTGGAGGTGCTGGCCTGGGCGGTGGCGACCGTGCGGGAGGGCTCCCGGGTGCCGCTCACCTCGGACCCGGTGCTGTGGGAGCGCGGTGTCGGCCTGGGCCGGCGCGCCCTGTGGCTGATGCGCCGCGACGGCGAGCGACCCAGGCTGCCCGGCGGCCGCCGCCCGTACGTCCGCGCCCCGCTGCCCGCGCGCCCGGTGACCGTGCGCTACGACCCGGACGAGGAGGCGCTGTACCTGGACGAGGGCAGGGTCTCACCCGTGCCGCCGGGTGCCTGGGACTTCGAGGCGGGCGGGGTGCGGGTGCTGGAGCAGTGGTGCGCGGCCCGCACCGCCGAGGGCGAGCCGGGCGCGCTGGCGGCGATCCGCCCGGCCACCTGGCCGCAGACCTGGACGTCGGAGCTGCTGGAACTGGTCACGGTCCTCGCCCTGCTCGCCGAGGTGCGGCCGAGGTGCCGGGAGCTGGCGGTGACGGCGGAGATGGCGACGGCGGAGATCACTGCGACCGAGCTGCGCGAGGCGGGCGTACTGCCGGTGGCCCCGGCGGCCCGCCGGCCGGCCTCCGTACTGGACGGTCGGGAGGAGGGGCCGGAGGGGCAGCTGGCGCTGTTGTAAGACCTGTTCCGTACCCCCCGGCAGACCTTCCGGCTCAGGCGAACCCGTCCAGCACCCGCGTGAGTGCCCGCTCGAAGACCGCCTCCAGGTCGATCGGCCCGGCGTCCTCGGCGAAGGACGCCGCCAGCCGTGGATAGGCGCCGCTCGCCACCTGCCGGCCCAGGTGGGCGATGCGCACGGCGTTCTCCTGCTCCTCGGTCCAGGGCAGCGAACGGGTGCGTTCGGCGGTGGAGATCTCGTTGGTGACGTAGGTCGTCACGACGCCGTTGACCATGGCGATCAGCTCCATCTTCGTGCCGTAGGACGCTTCGAAGGAGTCGAGGCAGGCCAGGCAGTGCTCCAGGTACCGCAGGGCGTTGGGGCTGAAGCCGTGGACCGGGGACATCAGGCGGGGCAGCCAGGTGTGGCGGTGCATCAGCGCCCGGGTCCGGTGGGCCACCAGGAACATGTCGGCGCGCCAGTCGCCGCTCGGCTCCCACAGTTCGTGCTCGCCGCTGACGGCGTCCATCATCAGCTCGTGCAGGTCCTCCTTGCGGGGGACGTAGTTGTAGAGCGACATGGTGCCGCAGCCCAGCTCGGCGGCCACGCGGCGCATCGAGACCGCGTCCAGCCCCTCGGCGTCGGCGATCCGCACGGCGGCGGCGGCGATGTCGGCGCGGGTGTACGCCGGCCTCGGCCCCCGGCCGGTGCGCTCGGGGCGCGCCCAGATCACTTCGGGTACGGCCGCTCGGCCCGCCATGGTCATCACCTCGCCACCATCCTAGTTACGTACAGCGTACGTAGTGCGCTATGGTCACCCCATGACTACTACGTACGCCGTACTTAGTGAGGGTCTGGAGAAGCGCTTCGGCGATGTGCGCGCGCTGTGCGGGCTGGACCTGGCGGTGGCCGAGGGCACGGTGTGCGGGCTGCTCGGGCCGAACGGTGCGGGCAAGAGCACGGCCGTGCGCCTGCTGACCACGCTGCTGCGACCGGACGCGGGCTCGGCACGGATCGCGGGGCACGACCTCGTCCGCGAGGCCGCCGCCGTCCGGCGCCGGATCGGCGTCACCGGGCAGTACGCGTCGGTGGACGGGGACCTCACCGGACGCCAGAACCTGCGGCTGTTCGCCCGGCTGCACCGGCTGCGGGACGCGTCCGCGCGGGCCGACGAACTACTCGACCACTTCGCGCTGACCGATGCCGCCGACCGCCCCGCGTCCACCCTGTCGGGCGGCATGCGGCGCCGCCTCGACCTGGCCGCGAGCCTCGTGAGGCGCCCCGAGGTGCTGTTCCTGGACGAGCCGACCACGGGTCTCGACCCGGCCAGCCGCAACCAGATCTGGGACGCCGTGCGCGCCCTGAAGGAGGACGGCACGACCGTGCTGCTCACCACGCAGTACCTGGAGGAGGCAGACCGCCTCGCCGACGACATCGCCCTGGTGGACCGGGGCCTGGTCGCGCACAGGGGGTCACCGGCCGCACTCAAGTCGCTGGTGGGGACGTACGCCGAGGCCGTCGTCACGGACGCGGACGCCATGACGCGGGCGGCGGCGGTCCTCGACCGGCTCACGGGCTCGCGGCCGGCCCTGGACCACGACCGGCGCACCGTCGGCGCGGTCAGCACCGATCCGACACTGACGCTGCCGCGCCTGGTGCGCGAACTCGACGCGGCGGGCGTGCCCCTGCTGGACGCGAGCCTGCGCCCGCCCACCCTCGACGACGTCTTCCTCCGCCTGACCGGTGACGACAAGGAGCTTGTGTCATGAGCACAGAGACCCACGGCCTGGCCCTGGACGGCACCGCGATGCTGGGACGTCAGCTGCGGCGGCTGCAGAACAGTCCGGGACTGCTGATCCTCACCCAGACGATGCCCGTCACGATGCTGCTCTTCTTCGGCTACGTCTTCGGCAGCGCGCTCGCGATGCCGGGCGCGGAGTACCGGTCCTTCCTGGTGCCGGGCCTGCTGGTGGCGACGGCCGCGAACGGCATCATGACCGGCATGTTCCAGGCCGCCCAGGACACGCACCGGGGCGTGACGGACCGTCTGCGGACGCTGCCGGTGAGCCGGGCGGCGGTACCGCTCGGGCAGTCGGTCGCCGACGTGCTCGTCACGGCCGCCGGAATGCTGCCCTTCCTGCTGGTCGGGCTCGCGGTGGGCTGGCGAGTGGAGGGCAGCGCGCTCGGCGCGGCGGGTGCGGTGGGGCTGTTGCTGCTGTTCCGCTTCGCGACGACGTGGGTCGGGATCTACCTGGGGCTGCTCACCCGGAACGAGGAGGCCGCCGGTCAACTCGGCGGCGCGACCTTCATCCTGCCGCTGCTGTCCAACGCGTACATCCCGACCGGGGGACTGCCGGACTGGCTGCGCACGGTCGCCGAGTGGAACCCGATCAGCGCGGTGACCACGGCGCTGCGCGATCTCTTCGGCAACGCGCCGGTGCCGGAGGGGGCCGCCTGGCCGGTGGCGCGTCCCGTCGCAGGGTCGCTGGCCTGGTGCGCGGTACTGCTGGCGGTGTTCGCCCCGCTCGCCGTGCGCCGGTACGCGCGCGGGGACGGCTGAGCGAGCCGGTGAGCGTCACCGCCGGGTGGGAGACGGCGGGACGAGGACGTGAGAACACGTACGGGACGTACGGGACGTACGTGCGGGACGGCCGTACGGGGCGAACCCGTGGGACGAACCCGCGGAACGGACGTACGGGGGGACGGGGATCACCCGCGCTCGGGAACACACCGAGGCGCCGCTGCGTACCGTGGGGATGACGGACGAGTGTGCGGCGGCGCCGCGCCGGGACGGTGTGACCGCCGACGCGCGGGCCTCAGTTGCCGAACAGCGAGCGACGCAGTCGGCGCAGTGGCGCGAACAGCGAGACCCGGCGCACCCTGGCACCCCTGCTGCTGCGCTTGTGCGCGGGCTCACGCGCGGTCAGCTCACGCATCAGCGACGTCGCCTCCACTGTCTCCCGTTGTGGGAGGGCAGGCCCTCCGAGCACCGCGAGATGACGGTCGAGACGCGAGCTGGTCGCGCTGCTTCCGCACGTGATCGCAGGGACCCTTGCCCTGCTGCGCACTGTTATCTGTTCCATGTCACTCCCCACCCGTACGAGTCCACCCGGCCCGGGCAGAGTAACCCTATCGCCCCGGTACGGCATGCGTGTATCGCGGTCACAGGATTCACCTTCCCCGTAAGGGGGTTGACGACTACTCTCCGAATCCGGCAGATTCCAGGGCGAGTTGGGCAACCGGCTTGCTCGTCGGGCGGGCCGGCTGCCCGTCGGGTCCGACGGTCACGGCCAGTGAGGTCGCGGACCGGTTCGGACGGGAGGCGTACAGGGGCACGCCGGCGTCCAGGAGCCCCGGGGAGCGCGTCCCGGCGCCGGGGCGCGCGAGCCACAGTTGATGCACGCGGTCGCCGGACGGCTCGCGGTAACCGCCCAGGGTGACGACCACGCGCCCCTCGGACGCGGAAGCGACCACCGCGACACCGCGGCCCGGCCGTCCCCGCCACCTGCCGCGCGGGCGTCCGGAGCGGCGAGAACGTGGGCGATCTCACGTGCCCGGCCCCACCCGGAGTCCAGCTCGCCCCGCGTCCGGGTCGCCCCGCGTCCGGCTCCCGGGGCGAACCGCGCGGCGGACCGTCAGCTCGAGCAGCACCTCCTGCGCCACCTCCTCCGACTGCGCGGGGTCGCGCACCACACGTCGTACGAGTTCGAACACCGGCCCGAAGACCAGCTCGTACAGCTCCTCGAAGGCCTTCCGGCAGCCTTCCGCCACGAGCGTCAGCAGCTCGTCCGCCTCCGTCCGGTCCCCCTCTGCCGCGGGCCGGACGGGCACGTGCCGGGCGCGGAACCGGATTCCGGGCTCTTCCCGGAGGGTCGCATCCGCCCTCGGCTGAGCTACTTCTGGGAGAAATACGAAGAACTGCGGGCCCGTTCCCGGGGCATGTCCGCGCGAGACGCCATAGGGGGCGCCGGTGTCCGAGGAACCGGGCGGGGAGCGCGTGGTCGCCGGCCGCTACCGTCTCCTGTCCCCGCTCGGCGAGGGCGGCATGGGCACGGTGTGGCGCGCCCGCGACGAGGTGCTGCGCCGGGAGGTCGCCGTCAAGGAGGTGCGCGCCCGCCGGGTTGCCGGAGGCCGACGTGCGGCGGCTGTACGCGCGGCTGGAGCGCGAGGCGTGGGCCGCAGCCCGGATCTCCCACCGCAACGTGGTCACGGTGTACGACGTGGCCACCGACGGCGGCCGGCCATGGATCGTGATGGAGCTGGTCCGGGGGCTGTCGCTGGCCGACCTGCTGGAGGCCGAGGGTCCGCTGGAACCGCCGCGTGCCGCGCGGATCGGTGCCGAGGTGCTGTCCGCGCTGCGGGCCGCGCACGGGGCGGGGGTGCCGCACCGGGATGTGAAGCCGGCCAACGTGCTGCCGGCGAACGACGGCCGTGTGGTGCTCACCCACTTCGGGATCGCCACGGTCGAGGGCAGCTCGGCGCTGACGATGACCGGCGAGGTCGTCGGCTCGCCCGAGTTCCTCGCCCCGGAGCGGGCGCTGGGCCGTACGCCCGGCCCCGAGTCCGACCTCTGGTCGCTGGGCGTGCTGCTGTACGCGGCGGTCGAGGGCGCCTCTCCCTTCCGCCAGGACACCCCGCTGAGCACCTGTGAGGCGGGGACGGAGACAGAGACGGAAACAGAGGAGGAGGAGACGGAGCCCCCGACGGGCGGGGCATCCCCCTCCTCCTCTTCTTCCTCTCCTTCCGCTTCCGGTCAGGCTGCGCTGTTGAGGACCGGCAGGTAGCCGCCGGACTGACCGGCCGCGGTCGGGTGGTACGACTCGCCGATGTTCAGCCAGTTCACGCTGTGCAGCCAGGAGCTGCCGGAGCAGATCTCGTGACCGGTGAAGGGTGCTCGTACGTCACCGAAGGTGAAGCCGTGGTCGGCGGCGCGCTTGGCGATCGCGGTGTTGAGATGGTCGGCGGCGTCGTTGATCGCCTTCCGCTTGGTCTCGGAGAGGCCGATGCAGGAGGTCCCGAGCTGGTAGAAGCGCGGGTAGCCGATGACGACGACATGGGCACCGGGTGCCTTGCCGCGGATCGCCGAGTAGACGTCGTCGAGGTTGCCGGGCAGCGTCGAGTCGACGTACGCCCTCGCGGTGGCGATCCGCGACAGGCAGGAGCTCTCGGACTGGAGTACGCACGTCATCATGACGTCGGCGAAGCCGGCGTCGTTGCCGCCGACGCTGATCGAGACCAGGCCGGTGGCGGAGCCGAGCGGGCCGAGCTGTCCGGCGAGAACATCACCCGTACGAGCACCGGAGCAGGCGGTGAAGTCGAACGTCGAGGGTGAATGGGCTGCCGCCCACAGGTAGGGGTGGGACTTGGTGCTGCGCTTGCAGTCGCCGCTGGAGCTGATGTAACTGCCCGCTCCGACCCCGGAGGAGTAGGAGTCGCCGAGCGCCACATAGCCCTCGGCCGCGGCGGGTTGAGCCGCCTGAGCGGTCGCGGCCCCGGTGAGGGCGGCGCCGGCGGCGAGGAGGACTGAACTCAGAAAGCCGACAAGTCGGAAACGTCTCATGGAACCTCCCTTAGCAGATCTCTGCCACAACCGTGGTAGCAGCTACGCGCGTTGACCGGAAGTGTCCATGCCAAAAATTGGCTGACAGTCGTTCAGTATCGGACGAAAGTCAGCGGGAGGGCCGGTGCGGTCTTGACGCTCTCCGGCGAGCTGCGCCACATTGAGGCCCGGCATCTTGGGCTTCGGGGGGCAAAGCGGAACGGTCCGGGGACCCACACCGCACGAAAGCGCCCCGCAAGAAGAACGGATGACGGCAAACCAACAAAAACGTGAGACCTGGTTCCAGGTCTTGCCATACGGGTTCAATCGTCAATACCGTCATACATCTCCCGCATCGGTACGTCGGCAAGCGGCCCAGGGGAGGGCTCGAGGCCGCGGCGGACCGGGGCGGGACGCGCGGTAGGGGGG
>NZ_BAABCQ010000110.1:0-26562 GCF_039539045.1 Streptomyces marokkonensis | reverse complement strand
GTGACGATCCGTTACTCGTGGTGGGGTGCCGAGGACCGGGCCGAACGCATCAACAAGACCATCGCGCTCTTCGAGAAGAAGTACCCGAAGATAAAGGTCAAGACCGACTTCCAGCCGTATACCGACTTCTGGAAGAAGTTCAACACGCAGGCCTCCGGAGGGAATCCACCGGACGTCTTCCAGAATGCCATCGGATTCCTGCGCAAATACGATGCGAAGAATGTCCTGCTCGACCTGAGCCGGCAGGTCGAGGCCGGCAACCTCTCCATGGACGGATTCCGGGCGGGTCTGGAGAAGTTCGGTGAGATCGACGGCAAACTCCTCGGTGTGCCGGTCGGTTCGAACTCGATGGCGCTGGTCATCGACAAGCCCGTCTACACCCGGGCCGGCGCCAAACCCGAACAGGGCTGGACCTGGGACGACTTCGACGAGGCCATGACGAGGATCCGGGACAGGACCGGTCGCGCCGGGGACAGCGGCATGTACGGCGTGATGTACCTCTACGACCTGTACCTGCGACAGAACGGCAAGGCCTTCTTCACCGAGGACGGACTCGGCTTCTCCGAGGCGGACCTGACCCGGTGGTGGGACAAGGCGGAGAAGGGTGTGAAGTCCGGCCTGTTCGCCGACCCCAAGAAGGTCGCCCAGATCAAGCCCAAGTCGGCGCTCTCCGCGGAGCTCGCCGGCAGCGAGTTCACCTGGGACAACTTCACCGTCCGCTACACCTCCGAGGGCAAGAGCGAGTACGGTCTCGCGCCGATCCCCACCACGGACGGCAAGAGGACCGGCCAGTACCTCGGCTCGCTGATGCTCAGTGGCTACAAGCGCACCGAGCACCCCAAGGAAGTCGCCCAGTTCATCGACTTCATGGTCCACGACCCGGAGGTCGCCAAGATCATGGGCTACGACCGCGGCGTGCCGACGACGCAGGCCCAGTACGACGCGTACCGGCCGACCGATCCGGTCAACAAGGCGATCGCCGCCTACGAGGAGTCCCTCGTCGAGGCGGGCGTCCTGGAGGAGATCACCCCGCACCCGAACGGTGCCGACATCTGTGAGGCCGCCTTCCTGCGCATCGCCGAGGAGATGGCGCTCGGCGAGCGGTCCGTCGACGACGCCGTGAAGCAGTTCTTCAACGAGTCGAAGACGGCTCTCGCCGGCTGATGGGAAACGCCGTGACACACGCCCCTGCGACGGAGGGCCTGACCAAGGACTCCGAGCCGCGGCACGGTCCGGTGAAGTCCCCGCGCCCCGCCGAGCTGAAGCGGCGGGGCCGCCGGGAGAACCTGGCCGGCTACCTCTTCATGTCCCCCTGGATCGCCGGATTCCTGCTGCTGACAGCGGGACCGATGGCCGCCTCGCTCTACTTCGCGTTCACCGACTACAACCTCTTCGACGCCCCCCGGTGGATCGGGCTGGACAACTTCTCCGAGATGTTCGGCGACCCGCGCTGGCGCCACTCGGTCCGGATCACCCTGTGGTACGTCGTCGTCGGCACGCCGATCAAACTGATCGCGGCGCTCGGCGTCGCGCTGCTGCTGGCGCAGAAGCGGCGCGGGCAGGCCTTCTACCGGGCCGCCTTCTACGCGCCGTCACTGATCGGCGCGAGCGTGTCCGTCGCCATCGTGTGGAAGGCGATCTTCTCGGACGACGCGGTCGTCGACCGTACGCAACAGTTCTTCGGGATCGGAGCCGGCGGCTGGACCGGCGATCCGGATCTGATCATCTACAGCCTCGTCGCCCTGACCGTCTGGCAGTTCGGCGCCCCCATGGTCATTTTCCTGGCCGGCCTCAAGCAGGTGCCACGCGAGCTGTACGAGGCGGCCGACGTCGACGGGGCGAGCAAGCTCCGGCAGTTCTGGAACATCACCCTGCCGATGATTTCCCCGGTCCTCTTCTTCAACGTCCTGCTGGAGACCATCCACTCCTTCCAGATCTTCAGCTCCGCCTACATCGTCGGCGGCGGTGCCGGAGGCAACGCCTGCGGCCCCGCGGACGGCACGATGGTCTACACCTGTTACCTGTACGTCCAGGGCTTCGAGAACAGCCGTATGGGCCTGGCCTCGGCCATGGCCTGGATGCTGCTGGTAGCGGTCGCCCTGGTCACCGCGGTGCTGTTCTGGTCCCAGAAGCGCTGGGTGCACTACGAGGAGGGCGGCCGATGAGCGCGCAGGCCACCGACGTCACGCCGGCCCCGTCCACGCCGGCCCCGTCCCCGTCCACCAGGGCGGCCGCGTTCCGGCGCAGGCTGCCCGGGTCGCTCGCCTGGCATCTAGGGTCGCTGGCGATCCTCGCGGTGATCCTCTACCCGGTGCTCTGGGTGGTCGGCGGCTCCTTCAAGGAGAGCGGCGACATCGTCGGCAGCCTGGACCTCTTCCCGGCCGACCCGATCATCGCCAACTACACGAGTCTCGCCGACGGCATCGCGGACATCTCGATCTCCACGTTCTTCTTCAACTCGCTCTTCCTCGCCGTCGGTTCGGTGATCGGGATCGTGGTGTCCTGCTCACTGACCGCCTACGCCTTCGCGAAGATCAGGTTCGCGGGCCGGAACCTGCTGTTCACGCTGATGATCGGCACGCTGCTACTGCCGTACCACGTGCTGCTGATCCCGCAGTACGTCCTGTTCCGCAACATGGACATGATCAACACGTACACCCCGCTGCTGCTGGGCAAGTACCTGGCCACGGAGGCGTTCTTCGTCTTCCTGATGGTGCAGTTCATGCGCAACCTGCCCAGGGAACTCGACGAGGCGGCCCGCCTCGACGGCTGCGGGCACTTCCGCATCTACTGGTCGATCGTGCTGCCGCTGTGCCGGCCGGCGCTGATCACCAGCGCGATCTTCACCTTCATCAACTCCTGGAACGACTTCATGGGCCCGCTGATCTACCTCAACGAGCCTGGCAAGTACACCGTCTCCCTCGGCCTGAAGATGTTCGTGGACCAGGAAGGGCTGGCGAACTACGGCGGCATGATCGCCATGTCGCTCGTCGCGCTGCTGCCCGTCCTCGCCTTCTTCCTGGCCTTCCAGCGCTACCTGATCGACGGCATGGCGACGTCCGGTCTGAAGGGTTGACGTGATCGATCATGACTGTGGTGAACCGATCATGACTGTGGTGAACCGATCATGACTGACGTGAACCGATCGTGGCCGAGGTGAACCGATCATGACCGAGGCGCGTGCCAAGGCCCGCACCGAGCGTGGGGAGTCACGGTTCGCCGAAGGGTTCGCCCTGTTCGCCGAGTGCCTGCTCACTGGAGTGTGGATCGCGGTGGCCTCGCTGCCGCTGGTCACCTACCCCGCCGCGTTCGCGGCCGGTGCGCGGCACCTCGGGCGCCGGCTCGCCCATGAGCGCGGTGGCTGGCGGGAGTTCACGGCCGACTTCCGGGCGGCGGTACGCCGCGGGTGGCTCGTCGGGCTGGCCGGATGGGCCGCCCTGGCCGTGGTCTGGGTGGACGTGCAGGCCGTACGCAGCGGACTGCCGGGCGGTCCGTTCGTGGGGGTCGTCGGGGTGTCCGCCCTGATCGGCGCGGCCGTGGCCGGGCTGCGCGCGACGGCGGCCTGGCGGCCCGGCGCCTCCTGGCGCTCCCTGCTCGCGCAGGCCGGGCGCCGCACCGTGCTCGACCCCGCCGGTTCGTTCCTGATCGTCGGCGGGCTGGCCGTCGTGGTCTGCTCCGCCTGGTTCAGCGCGCCGCTGGCGGTCGCCGTTCTCGGCGCCGTCGCGGCGGCGGCCGTCGCCGTGGAGGAGCGCTACCGGCACCGCTGACGGCGGCACCCGAGCACCGGGGGTCGGCGCCCCACGCCGCACCCTTCACTGTCATGCCCTTGACATTACCCGCGGCTGCGTCAGAGCCATGCCCTTGACCCCTTGCACCCGCACGGAACGGAAAGGAAAGGCCATGTCCCCCATCCCCCGCAGGTCCCTTCTCAAGGCGGCCGCCGTCGCCGGCGCCGCCGCCCAGTTCAGCTGGGCGCTGGGTGCGAAGAACGCCCAGGCCGCACCCGTCGCCCAGGAGGCCGACGCCGACCCCGTCACCCTGACCTGGCTGGAGGACGGCGGCCTGGGCGCCGCCCCCGGCTCCACCGTCGGCGTCCCCTGGCCCAAGGGCATCTACCAGCAGGACCAGTCCTTCGCCGTCACGGACGCGGACGGCAAGGCCGTACCCACCCAGTCCTGGCCCCTCGCGTACTGGCCGGACGGCTCCCTGAAGTGGACCGCGCACGCCGTCGGCTCGGGCGACGGCGGGCTCACCCTGTCCGCCGGCACCCCCGCCGCGCCCCCGAAGAGGGTCACCGTCGACCAGCGCGGCGGCACCATCGACATATCGACCGGCGTCATCACCACGAGAATCGGCAAGTCGGGATCGACCCTGGTCAAATCGGTCACCAGAGGCTCCACCGAGATCGCGAAGAACGGCCGCCTCGTCCTGCTGCGCCAGCCCGAGATCGAGGACGGCGACCAGGGCACCGTGAAGTACGAGCGCTTCGACGGCGCCATCGACGAGGTGAAGGTCGAGCAGGAAGGCCCGGTCCGCGCCGTCGTCCGCATCGACGGCAAGCACCGCAAGGGAGGCCGGAGCTGGCTGCCCTTCTCCATCCGCCTCTACTTCTACGCGGGCGCCGACTCCTTCCGCATGGTGCACACCATCACCTTCGACGGGAAGCAGGAGCCCGGCAAGGCGAGCGGTGACTTCATCCGCGGCCTCGGTGTCCGCTTCACCGTCCCGATGCGCGACGAGTCCTACGACCGGCACATCCGCGTCGGCGGCGAGGGCACCGGCCTCCTGCGCGAGGCCGTCAAGGGCATCACCGGCCTGCGCCGAGACCCCGGCGCGGCCGTGCAGGCGGCGCAGTTCGCGGGGGAGAGGCTGCCAGACCCGGCCACCTGGGACCAACGGGTCACCACCCGCTTGAAGTACATTCCCGAGTGGGGCGACTACACCCTCTCCCAGCTCTCCGCCGACGGCTTCTCCCTGCGTAAACGCACCAAGAAGGGCCACGGCTGGATCGGCGCCGGTGGTGGCCGGCGCGCCTCCGGCTTCGGCTACGTCGGCGGAGCGAGCGGCGGACTCTCCTTCGGCCTGCGCGACTTCTGGGAGAAGCACCCCGCCCAGCTCGACATCCGAGACGCCCAGACCGACGAGGCCGAAGTCACCCTCTGGCTCTGGTCGCCCGAGGCCCAGCCCATGGACCTGCGCTTCTACCACGACGGCATGGGCCAGGACACCTTTCCCGAGCAGCTCGAAGGCCTCAACATCACCTACGAGGACTACGAGCCCGGCTTCGGCACCCCCTACGGCATCGCCCGCACCTCGGAACTGCTGTTCTGGGCCAACGCCGCCACCCCGAGCGCGGAGAAGCTCGCCGAGCAGGTCGAGGCCGTGCGCGTACTGCCCCAGCTGGCCGCCCCACCCAAGCAGCTCATCAAGTCCAAGGTCTTCGGCCCCGGCCTCTACTCCGAGCCCGACCGCTCCACACCCGCCAAGGCGAAGATCGAGGACCACCTCGACTTCCTCTTCACCTACTACAAGGACCAGGTGGAGCAGCGCCGCTGGTACGGCTTCTGGGACTACGGCGACGTCATGCACTCCTACGACACCGCACGCCACCAGTGGCGCTACGACGTCGGCGGCTACGCCTGGGACAACTCCGAGCTCTCCCCGGACCTCTGGCTCTGGTACGCCTACCTGCGCTCCGGCCGCGCCGACATCTTCCGCTTCGCCGAAGCCATGACCCGGCACACCGGCGAGGTCGACGTCTACCACCTCGGCGAATGGGCCGGCCTCGGCACCCGGCACGGCGTCCAGCACTACGCCGACAGCGCCAAGCAGCAGCGCATCGCCAACACCACCTACCGGCGCTACTACTACTTCCTCACCGCCGACGAACGCGTCGGCGACCTCATGCACGCCAACGTCGACTCCGACGAGACGTTCCTCGTCCTCGACCCGATCCGCAAGATCCGCACCGAGCCCTACACGCCCGACCGCCACGCCCTCTCGGTCGGCTTCGGCACCGACTGGAGCGGCCTGGTCTCGGCGTGGCTGACCGAGTGGGAACGCAAGGGTCCCAAGTGGGAGAAGGCCAGGGCCCGCGTCCTGTCCACCATGGAGACCATCGCCGCCCAGCCCAACGGCTTCGTCCAGGGCAGCGGCCTGTACGACCTGGACACCGGGAAGTTCGCCGTCGCCGACACCCCGAAGGTCGACGTCTCGCACCTCTCGGCCGTCTTCGGCCTGAACGAACTGTGCGCCGAGCTGATCGACCTCGTCGACATGCCGGAGTTCAACGAGGCGTACTACGACTACTGCCGCTACTTCAACGCCTCCAAAACCGAACAGGCGGCCCGGTACGGCAGCAACTTCGGCAGCCTGATCCTCTTCCAGGGCCACTCGCGCCTCGACGCCTACGCGGCCGTACAGACCGGGGACGAGAAGCTCGCCACGCGCGCGTGGCAGAAGTTCTACGACTCCGACGGCTACAAGGAGTCGGCCCCCTGGAAGACGGAGAAGCTGAGCGGCCCGGTCACGCTGGTGCCGGGCGGCGAGGCGAGCTGGGTCTCCACCAACGACACCGCGCTCTACGGTCTCGCCGCCATCGAGAACCTGGCACTTCTGGGCGACAGGATGCCGTGAACGGCACGTGACGGGCGCGGGCCCGGGCACACTCCACAGGTGGACTGGAACCATTACCGATTCCGCAGCCTGTGGGCGCTGCCCGAGCCCGCCCCGGCCGTCTACCGCGCGCTGGAACGGATCGAGGACTACCCCCGCTGGTGGCCCCAGGTGCGCCAGGTCACCCGGCTCGACGACACCAGCGGGATCGTCCGGTTCCGCTCACTCCTCCCGTACGACCTGACCGCGACCCTGCGCGCGGGGCGGCGCGATGCCGGTACGGGAGTGCTGGAGGTCGCCATGACCGGCGACATGGAGGGGTGGGCGCGCTGGACGGTCACCCCGCGCGGCACCGGCGCCCTCGTCCGCTACGACCAGGAGGTCGACGTGCGCAAGCCGCTGCTGCGCCGCCTCGCCGTGCCCGGGCGGCCCCTGTTCCGGGCCAACCACCGCCTGATGATGCGGGCGGGGCGGCGAGGACTGGCGGCCCACCTGGAAAGCGGTCGCCGAGCGGTTTGAACGAAACGCGCCGGGCCCTGTATTGTTCAGTGCGTTCCCGGGCGATTAGCTCAGTGGGAGAGCGCTTCGTTCACACCGAAGAGGTCACTGGTTCGAACCCAGTATCGCCCACCGGGAAAAGCCGGTCCGTCGCACGACGGACCGGCTTCTTCGTGCCCGGCGCAGGCTCACGCCGCCGCCGGCAGGTCCGGCCGGAGCGGCCAGGCCGGGTCCACCGCCTCCTC
The DNA here is from genome assembly GCF_039539045.1 of Streptomyces marokkonensis. Taxonomy (NCBI): domain Bacteria; kingdom Bacillati; phylum Actinomycetota; class Actinomycetes; order Kitasatosporales; family Streptomycetaceae; genus Streptomyces; species Streptomyces marokkonensis. The sequence continues at coordinate 19,204 of NZ_BAABCQ010000110.1, read as the reverse complement.
CGTCCCGTTGAGCGCGAACCACGCCTGCAGCCCCCGGGCCTGCCCCGCGTGCCACACCGCCTGAAGCGTGTGCAGCTCCGCGGCGGACAGACGCTCCAGCCGCCCCGAGAAGCGGCGCCCCACCGCCCGTACGACCTCCAGCGCCGCCTGAGCGTCGGCCGCCGCCTCGTGCGCGCCCTCCAGTTCGACGCCGTAGTGCGCGCACAGGTCGGAGAGGGTCCGGCGGCCCTTGCGGTAGCGGTCCAGGTGCTTGTCGAGCACACGCGGGTCGAGGACGTGCAGCGACGTCCGTTCCACCCAGCGCCCGAGGGACGAGGCGCGGTGCCGGCGCAACTCCCGGTCCAGCAGCGTGAGGTCGAACGGCGCGTTCATCACCACGAGCGGACGCCCGACGCGGGCCTGCTCGGCCAGCGCCTCCGCCATCTCGTACATCACCGGCGCCGGCCAGCGGCCGTGGCGCCGCAGATGCTCATCCGTCAGCCCGTGGACCGCCGTCGCCGCCTCGGGCACCGGCACGCCCGGGTTCACCAGCCACCGGGTCACGCGCGGCCGAAACCCCGGCGCGTCCTGAACGACGAGGGCGGCCGACACGATCCGGTCGGTCTCGACGTCCACGCCCGTCGTCTCCGTGTCGAAGGCGGCCAGCGGCCCCTCGAACCAGCTCGTCATAGAGCACTCAACTCCTCGTCCGGGCACGGCGGCTGACGCGCCGTCCTCTGTCCCGGTTCGGTGATACCCGTGCTGTTTGCGGCGTACGCCGGAAGGACACAACAGGAGTACGGGTCACCGCAGTTCAGCGACCCGCAGTGGGGATACACCAGTTCTGGAAGGCTGTTGGCCATGGCCATAGCGCAGCCCGAACGGGGCGGGCTGCTGCCCGAGCGCACAGCGCCCTCTCGCGGCTCCCTCGCAACCACCGCCTGCATGGAGACCCTGCAGGTCGGCTACCTCCACGCGGTCGCCGCGGCGGCGGGCTGCTCACTCTCCCAGCCTTTCCCGGACAACGGCATCGACTGGCACGTCAGCCACAGCGCCCCCGGGCACACGGTCGACGACGAGGTCACCATCAAGGTGCAGCTCAAGGCGACGTACCAGATCCCGCCGAGCCCGCCCGGCCGCTTCTTCTCCTTCATCCTCGACAACGACCACCTGACGAAACTCGCCCGCACCCCGGTCTCCGTGCACAAGATCCTGGTCGTGATGATCGTCCCCCGGTCCCGGGAGCAGTGGCTGCGCGCCGGCCACGACCGGCTCGACCTGAGGCACTGCTGCTACTGGACCAACCTCGCCGGACACCCGGTCACCGGCCGGCGGCGCACCACCGTGCGGATACCGACCGCGCGGGTCTTCGACGACCGGGCGCTGTGCGAGATCATGACGCGGGTCGGGACGGGAGGGAAACCATGACGCACCGCCCGACCGGCGAACCCCAGCGGCCCGCGCGGCCACACCCCACCGAGACCGTCGCCGGCACCACCTGGGCCGACGGCCGCCCGCCCGGCTCGGACACCGTGGACCCGGCCGTGCTGACCGCCCTGCTCCACCGGCACGGCTGGCGACGGCGCGGCGGCGCCCCCGGCCGCTACGGCCGCTGGACCCCGCCCGGCCCGGGAGCCGGAGCCACCAGCCTGCTGGTGCCCGTCAGTCGCGCCTTCCCCGACAGCGACGACCTGCTCGGCGAGGCGCTGCTAGCCCTCGCCCACAGCGGGACGCCCTCCGCCCGTGAGATCCTCGTCTCCCTCGCCGTACCCAGCGACGAGATCCGCTGGGGGCGCGACGTGCCGGCCGGACCCGGCGACACCGCCTCCTGGACCGCGGAGGAGCAGTTGCGCTCCGCGGCCCGCCGGATGCTGCTCGCCGGAGCACTCGCCACGCGCGCGCGTGCCGGCTACCACGGCGCCCGGCACCGGCGCGCCGCCACCGCGTCCCTGGAGAACGTCCTGGTCGGCCCCGCCCCCGGCGGCCGCCGGCTCACCGCGTTCGTGCCCGTCACCACCGGCCGCCCCCTCGCCGTACGCCTCCACCACGCGCTGTACGCCGCCCGCGAGGCCGTCGACCACCGGCGGGCCACCGGCGGCATGGACGCCTTCGACACGGCCGTCGCGGCGGGCGTCAGCCACGAGCTCACCGAGGCGCTCGTCGCTCTGGTCCGCGGGACCGAGGGCGCCCGGATAGCCGTCGACTGGGCGCCGGCCGCCGGTGTCCCCGAGGGCTGCGGCGCCCTCGCCGAGCCGGTCGAGTTCTCGCCCGGCGACCTGCCCGCCCTGCGCGAGGCCGCCGCCCGCTACCTGCGCGTGGAGCCGTCCGTGCCGGTGCGGATCACCGGCACCGTCGTCCGTATGCGCCGGCCCGGGCCGCGCGGCGCGGGCACCGTACGGCTGCGGGTGCTGGCCGGCGCCGAGGTCCCGCACGTACGGATCACGCTGGACGAGGAGGCCTACCGCATCGCCGGGCACGCGCATCTCGTCGGACTGCCGGTGCGGGTGCTCGGCCGGCTGGAGAGCCGGGGCGGATTCCGCCGGCTGACCGGCGCCTGCGAGATCGCCCCCGTACGGGTCGACGACGCGGAGCGGGACCGGCTGCTGAAGGCGGTCCAGGAGCATGTGGAGGTGGCGGCCTTCCTCGAGGAGGCCTGCGCAGGGGACTGCGAGGACTGACCGCCCAGGCCGCCGCCGGGAATGATTTCGCGATGCACGGGTCCGGGTCGGTACGATCGCCCTCATGCGTGCGCTTTGGTATGGCGCCGCGGCCCCACTTCAGTCAGGAGAGACCGGTGTCAGACGTCCGTGTGATCATCCAACGCGATTCCGAGCGGGAAGAACGCGTGGTGACGACGGGCACTACGGCCGCCGAGCTCTTCCCCGGTGAGCGCTCGATCGTCGCCGCCCGCGTGTCCGGTGAGCTCAGGGACCTCGCCCACGAGCTCAAGGACGGCGAGACCGTCGAGGGCGTCGAGATCTCCTCCGAGGACGGCCTGAACATCCTGCGCCACTCCACCGCGCACGTCATGGCGCAGGCCGTGCAGGAGCTGTTCCCCGAGGCCAAGCTGGGCATCGGCCCGCCCGTCAAGGACGGCTTCTACTACGACTTCGACGTGGAAAAGCCCTTCCACCCCGATGACCTCAAGGCCATCGAGAAGAAGATGCAGGAGATCCAGAAGCGCGGCCAGCGCTTCTCGCGCCGTGTCGTCACCGACGACACCGCCCGAGAGGAGCTCGCCGACGAGCCGTACAAGCTGGAGCTGATCGGTCTCAAGGGCTCCGCGTCCCACGACGACGGCGCGGACGTCGAGGTCGGCGCCGGCGAGCTGACGATCTACGACAACCTGGACGCCAAGACCGGCGAGCTGTGCTGGAAGGACCTCTGCCGTGGTCCCCACCTGCCCACCACCCGGAACATCCCCGCGTTCAAGCTGATGCGCAACGCCGCCGCCTACTGGCGCGGCAGCGAGAAGAACCCGATGCTCCAGCGCATCTACGGCACCGCTTGGCCCACCAAGGACGAGCTGAAGGCGCACCTGGAGTTCCTCGCCGAGGCCGAGAAGCGCGACCACCGCAAGCTCGGCAGCGAGCTGGACCTGTTCTCCATCCCGGAGCAGATCGGCTCCGGGCTCGCCGTCTTCCACCCCAAGGGCGGCATCATCCGCCGGGTCATGGAGGACTACTCGAGGCATCGCCACGAGGAGGCGGGGTACGAGTTCGTCTACACCCCGCACGCGACGAAGGGGAAGCTCTTCGAGACCTCGGGCCACCTGGACTGGTACGCCGACGGCATGTACCCGCCCATGCAACTCGACGAGGGCGTGGACTACTACCTCAAGCCCATGAACTGCCCGATGCACAACCTGATCTTCGACGCGCGCGGGCGTTCCTACCGTGAACTGCCGCTGCGTCTGTTCGAGTTCGGCACTGTGTACCGCTACGAGAAGTCGGGCGTCGTGCACGGGCTGACCCGGGCCCGCGGCTTCACCCAGGACGACGCGCACATCTACTGCACCCGCGAGCAGATGTCCGAGGAGCTCGACAAGACCCTCACCTTCGTCCTGAACCTGCTGCGCGACTACGGCCTGGACGACTTCTACCTGGAGCTGTCCACCAAGGACGAGACGAAGTTCGTCGGAACCGACGAGGCCTGGGAGGAAGCGACCGAGACGCTGCGCCAGGTCGCCGAGAAGCAGAACCTGGAGCTGGTGGCGGACCCGGGCGGCGCCGCGTTCTATGGTCCGAAGATCTCTGTCCAAGCGCGCGATGCCATCGGGCGCACCTGGCAGATGTCGACCATCCAGCTGGACTTCAACCTGCCGGAGCGCTTCGACCTGGAATACACGGCCGCGGACGGCTCGAAGACCCGCCCGGTCATGATCCACCGAGCGCTGTTCGGCTCCATCGAGCGGTTCTTCGCGGTGCTCCTGGAGCACTACGCGGGCGCGATGCCGCCCTGGCTCGCTCCGGTGCAGGCGGTGGGCATCCCGGTGGGGGACGCTCACGTGCAGTACCTGGAGGAGTTCGCAGCGGAGGCACGGCGGAAGGGGCTGCGTGTCGACGTGGATTCCTCCTCGGACCGGATGCAGAAGAAGATCCGCACACAGCAGAAGCAGAAGGTGCCGTTCATGATCATCGTCGGTGACGAGGACATGCACGGGGGCACTGTGTCGTTCCGCTACCGCGACGGTTCGCAGGAGAACGGCATTCCCCGTGACCAGGCGCTGGCCAAGCTCGTCGATGTGGTCGAGCGTCGCGTGCAGGTGTGACGCGGTTTCCGCCGTAGTGGAGATGGTCCGCTGCAGCCGTACAACGGCGGGCAGCTGATCGCTTGCTCCCGCGCGTGCGGGGCCAAGGCCCCCGGGCTTCCCGGGGGCCTTTCCCGTCCCCGCAGCTCGACGCCATATGCTTCACGCATGACGAGTGAGCCGGAACAGCAGCTGGGAGTGGGAACGCCCGACGCGTTCCAGCGCCTGTGGACGCCCCACCGGATGGCCTACATCCAGGGCGAGAACAAGCCGAGCGGCCCCGGCGCCGACGACGGCTGTCCCTTCTGCTCGATCCCGGTCAAGTCCGACGAGGACGGGCTGGTCGTGCGGCGCGGCGAGCTGGTCTACGCCGTGCTCAACCTGTACCCCTACACCGGCGGCCACACGATGGTCGTGCCCTACCGCCACGTCGCCGACTACACAGATCTGACGGAAGCGGAGACCTCGGAGCTCGCGGAGATGACCAAGCAGGCCATGGTGGCGTTGCGCACCGCCTCCGGGGCTCATGGTTTCAATCTGGGCATGAACCAGGGCTCGGTGGCCGGCGCGGGCATCGCCGCCCACCTTCACCAGCACATCGTTCCCCGGTGGGGTGGCGACTCCAATTTCATGCCCGTCGTCGGCCACACGAGAGTGCTGCCGCAGCTGCTGGGAGACACGCGCGAGATGCTGGCGGCGGCGTGGCCGACGGACTGACCTGCGGCTGACATCCGCGTCGACCAGTCCGTCCGCGCTTGAGGCCGAGGCCGTGCAGGCCGAGGCCCGACTGCACGGCCGAGGTCTGCACGGGCGCCGCGGGCCTACGCGTCGTAGACGTCGGCCTTCTTGGGCGCCGCGTCCTGGACGGCTCCGCTCAGGCCTCCCGCGCGGGCACCGAACTTCTCCGTGTCCACGCCGTTCTCCTCGAGCACCTTGATCGCCGCCGAGTGCACCACCCGCAGCACCGGCGTCGCCGCCCGCAACGCGTCGTCGGCCATGAAGCGGTGCCGCCACGGCTGGTCCGCCCACGCGTGCCGCAGTCCGAACGGTTCCGGCAGCCCGATCGAGCCGCCGAGCCAGTTCAGCAGCGGCGGATACCAGCCGAGCGGTGCGCGGACGGCGAGCCGTACCACCTCATTGGCGGGGACCAGCGGGAGCATCACCTTGCGCTTCTCCCACGGCTTGAACGACTTGGTGACCTCCTTGGAGGGCGCCTCCGGCTTGGACATGAAGAGCGAGTTCACCGGGCCCAGGGCGTGACCGGTGACCTCGATGCGCAGTGTGGAGTGCAGCACCGTCACCGTGGTCAGCAGCGTGATCACCAGCTGACCGTCCCACAGCGTCCACTGGACGCCCAGGTAGTGCCGGTCACCGGCGCCGAACTGCTGCTTGTTGCAGATTTCCTGCACGGCGTGCGGCTTGACCTGGTAGGCCTCGACGTCCGTCCCCTCCGGACGCGACACCTCCTTGGCGTTCTCCCCGACCGGCGTGACGACCCAGTGGCGCACGGACGGCTTCGGGAAGCCGCCCGTGTTCAACGGGCCGCGCTCCAGCATGCGCAGTTGGTCGTGGATGGCCCGGATGACGTCCCAGCTGCGGAAGGGGTGGATCTCCCGGGTCGGGTCGGCCGGCACCAGGTCCTCGGCGAGCTGCCAGCTGCCCCAGCGGGTGCCCATGCCGAGGATGCCCTTGGGGCCGGCGTAGAAGACGGAGTTGGACTGCTGCTCGGCGCCGAGCCTGGCCAGGGACTGGCGCAGTTCCTCGGCCGCGGTCTCGCCCGGGTTGCTGGGCACCGCCTCGGGTACCTTGGCGCCGACGCCGCTGCCCGTCAGGAGGCCCGCCCAGCGCTCCCGCAGGTCCTTGGCCGTGCTCTCGCAGATCCGCTTGGCCCAGAACCAGCCGACGACCGGCATGACGACGGCCGCGCGCGCGTACCAGGCCCAGAAGCCGGAGAAGGGCATCTTGAGGAGGAACAGCACGGCGAGTGCGGCTATCGCCACGAGGACCGCGGTGCCAAGCGCTCCGGCCTGCTTGTTCTCCGCCTTGGCGACGGTGGTGCGGATCTGGAAGCCGATCAGCCAGATCAGCATGCCGGGCAGGAACAGCAGGCCGCACACCACGATCACCATGGACAGCCGGGCGTCGCGCGCCTTGCGGATGCCGTTGGCCGCCAGGCAGTGCTCGACGACCACCTGCGGCTCGGCCCCGAAGGACTGGATGAGGGGCTTGCGGCCGCTGCCCAGCATGCGGCCGGCCACCGCGTTGGAGAAGGCCTCGCCGAGGTTGGGCCGGAAGATCGTGGCCCAGGAGCGGCCGTCGTTGACGGATGACTGGTGCCACTCGTTGTCGGCCTTCTTCAGGTCCTCCATCGGGCCGTCCCGGTAGGCGGCCGAGGCCAGCGCGAAGGTGGGCGCCTGCCCCCCGCCGTCCGTACGCGGCACCTGCGGCCCGAAGAAGTCCGCGTAACCGCCGTCAACGGTCATTCCCGCCCCCGATCGCCATCACTGTCGTTCTGCGGCCTTCCCGACTTCCCTGCCCCGCACACCTGTTGATCAGGTCATCAGCGTATCCGCCGCCACCGACATGCGTCACCGGACGTGGAAAGGCGCCCCTGCGTGCGCGGGTTGACCCCGAGGCGCGCCGTCGTACGCCGGGTGGGCGTGCCTCCGGCGCGGGGGAGGCCCGCGCCGGTCTCCGCGGCGCTACGACGCCGTCCGCAGCTCCTCCCGCAGCCGTTCCGCGATCTGCGGCGGCATCGGCTCGTGCCGCGCGTAACGGCGGTCGAAGCGCGCGGTGCCGTGTGTCAGGGAGCGCAGGTCCACCGCGTACCGGCCGATCTCGATCTCCGGCACCTCGGCCCGGACCAGGGTCCGCCCGCCGCTCGTCTGCTCGGTGCCGAGCACCTTGCCGCGCCGTCCGGACAGATCGCTCATCACGGCGCCCACGTATGCGTCGCCGATCAGCACGTTCACCTCCGCCACCGGCTCCAGCAGGTGGATCCTCGCCGCGGCCGCGGCCTCCCGCAGCGCCAGTGCGCCGGCCGTCTGGAAGGCGGCGTCGGAGGAGTCCACCGAGTGTGCCTTGCCGTCCCGCAGCGTCACTCGCACGTCGATCAGCGGATGGCCGGCGGCGACGCCCCGGGCGGCCTGCGCGCGCACACCCTTCTCGACGGACGGGACGAACTGCCGGGGCACCGCGCCGCCGACCACCTTGTCCACGAACTCGATGCCCGAACCGCCCGGCAGCGGCTCCACCTCGATCTCGCAGACCGCGTACTGACCGTGCCCGCCCGACTGCTTCACGTGCCGCCCGCGCCCGGCCGCCCTGTCGCCGAAGGTCTCCCGCAGGGACACCCGGTGGGGTACGACGTCGACCTGGACGCCGTAGCGGCTGCGCAGCCGTTCCAGCGCCACGTCGGCGTGCGCCTCGCCCAGGCACCACAGGACCACCTGGTGGGTGTCCTGGTTCTGCTCCAGGCGCATCGTCGGGTCCTCCGCGACCAGCCGCGCGAGCCCCTGCGAGAGCTTGTCCTCGTCGGGTTTGCTGTGCGCCCGGATGGCGAGCGGCAGCAGCGGGTCGGGCATCTCCCAGGGGGCCATCAGCAGCGGGTCTTCCTTGGCCGAGAGCGTGTCCCCGGTCTCCGCGCGGCTCAGTTTCGTCACGCACGCCAGATCACCCGCGATCGCGCGCGGGACCGGCCGCTGCTGCTTGCCGAAGGGCGTCGACAGGGCGCCGATCCGCTCGTCGACATCGTGGTCCTCGTGGCCGCGGTCGGCCAGCCCGTGCCCGGAGACGTGCACCGTCTGGTCGGCGCGCAGGGTGCCGGAGAAGACGCGGACCAGCGAGATCCGGCCGACGTACGGGTCGGAGGACGTCTTCACGACCTCCGCGACCAATGACTCGTCCGGATCGCACATCCGCAGCTCGCGCGGGGTTCCGTCGAGCGTGGTGATCCGGGGAGCCGCGCGCTCCAGGGGGGTCGGGAAGCCGCGCGTGACCAGTTCCAGCAGCTCGACCGTGCCCAGCCCCTGCCGGGCGCCCTCGGCCGCCGGGGCGGCGGCCAGCACGGGGAAGAACACCCCGCGCGCCACGGCCCGCTCCAGGTCCTCGACGAGCGTCTTGACGTCGACCTCCTCGCCGCCGAGATAGCGCTCCATGAGGGTCTCGTCCTCGCTCTCCGAGATGATCCCCTCGATCAGCATGGAGCGGGCCTCGTCGATCAGCGGCAACCCCTCCTCGTCCGGCTCGGACTCCTGGCGTTCGCCGGAGGAGTAGTCGAACAGCTTCCGGGCCAGCAGCCCGATGAGACCCGTCACGGGCGCGTGCCCGTCGGGCGCCTGCGGCCCGTGCAGCGGCAGGTACAGCGGCAGCACGGCGTCGGGATCGTCCCCGCCGAACGCGTCCGCGCAGATCCGCGTCATCTCCTCGAAGTCGGCGCGGGCGGCCTCCAGGTGTGTGATCACGATGGCGCGCGGCATGCCGACGGCGGCGCACTCGTCCCACACCATGCGGGTCGAACCGTCCACCCCGTCGGAGGCCGAGACGACGAAGAGGGCCGCGTCCGCCGCCCGCAGACCGGCCCTCAGCTCACCGACGAAGTCGGCGTACCCGGGAGTGTCCAGAATGTTGATCTTGATGCCGTCCCATTCGACGGGCACCAGGGCGAGCTGGACGGAGCGCTGCTGCCGGTGTTCCATCTCGTCGTAGTCCGAGACGCAGCCGCCGTTCTCCACACGGCCCGCCCGGTTCAGTGCCCCCGCCGTCAGCGCGAGAGCCTCCACCAGGGTCGTCTTGCCCGATCCGGCGTGGCCGACCAGCACCACGTTCCGTACGGACGTGGGGTGGTCGGCCGCCGTTGCCCTTCCGGCGGCTCCGGGGTGGGTGTGTGCCTTGTCGCCCATGTCCTTGCCTCCCGTGCACGGTGAGGTCGCTGTGGGCGCGGACACGCGGGACCGCGTGCACTGGCGGCTCCTGCGACGCCCGCGGTTCTTCGAGCTTTCCACTCCCGTCACGCCGCGTCCATACGACGGGCCCGAGCCCGTCGCCGGCCGGGCGCCCACCAGGGGGTTCGGGTGCCCGTCCGTCGCCCACGCGCGCGCGTGGCTACGATGGGCCAGCCGGTGGCCAGCAGGGGCCGCGGCCACACCGACCGTCGGGAAGGCCATGCTGAACAAGTACGCGCGTGCATTTTTTACGCGTGTCCTCACACCGTTCGCCGCGTTTCTCATCCGCCGGGGCGTCAGCCCGGACACGGTCACACTGATCGGCACCGCCGGCGTGGTGGCGGGTGCGCTGGTCTTCTACCCCATGGGTGAGTTCTTCTGGGGCACGGTCGTGATCACGCTCTTCGTCTTCTCCGACCTCGTCGACGGCAACATGGCACGCCAGCTCGGCCGCTCCAGCCGCTGGGGCGCGTTCCTGGACTCCACGCTGGACCGGGTCGCCGACGGCGCCGTGTTCGGCGGTTTCGCCCTCTGGTACGCGGGCGGCGGTGACGACATCGCGCTGTGCGCCGTGTCGATCTTCTGCCTGGCCAGCGGTCAGGTGGTGTCGTACACCAAGGCGCGCGGCGAGTCGATCGGCCTGCCGGTCGCCGTCAACGGACTGGTCGAGCGCGCTGAGCGGCTCGTCGTCTCGCTGGTCGCGGCAGGTCTCGCGGGACTGCACACGTTCGGTGTGCCGGGCATCCAGTACCTGCTGCCGATCGCGCTGTGGGTCGTCGCCGTCGGCAGTCTCGTCACACTGGTCCAGCGGGTCGTGACGGTCCGCCGGGAGGCCGCCGAGGCCGACGCCGCCGCGCAGGAGAGCCAGGGTACCGAGGCGGCGAAGTGAGCGCTCGGGACCGGCTGACCGACGGCCTGTACGGCGTCGGCTGGAGCACCGTGAAGAAGCTCCCCGAGCCCGCCGCCGTACGGCTCGGCCGCGCGGTCGCGGACGTCGCCTGGAAGCAGCGCGGTACGGGCGTGCGGCGGCTGGAGAGCAACTACGCGCGCGTGGTGCCGGACGCGGGCCCGGAGCGGCTCGCCGCGCTCTCGCGCGCGGGCATGCGCTCGTACTTGCGCTACTGGATGGAGTCCTTCCGCCTCCCGGCGTGGAGCACCGAGCGGATCAGGGCCGGTTTCGCCGCCGAGGACCTGCACCACCTCACCGACGGGCTGGACGAGGGCAAGGGCGTGGTCCTCGCCCTCCCGCACCTGGCCAACTGGGACCTCGCGGGTGCCTGGGTCACCACCGAGCTGGGTATTCCGTTCACCACGGTCGCCGAACGCCTCCAGCCCGAGACGCTCTACGACCGCTTCGTCGCCTACCGGGAGGGCCTCGGCATGGAGGTCCTGCCGCACAGCGGCGGTACGGCCTTCGGCACGCTGGCCCGGCGGCTGCGTGACGGCGGCCTGGTCTGTCTGGTCGCCGACCGCGACCTGTCCGCCTCCGGTGTGGAGGTCGACTTCTTCGGCGAGACGGCGCGGATGCCGGCGGGGCCGGCCCTGCTGGCGCTGCAGACCGGTGCGCGGCTGCTGCCGGTGACGCTCTGGTACGACGAGTCGCCCGTCATGAAGGGCCGGGTACATCCGCCGGTCGCGGTCCCCGAGTCAGGTACCCGGGCCGAGAAGACGTCTGTCATGACACAGGCGCTGGCCGATGCCTTCGCCACGGGGATCGCCGACCACCCGGAGGACTGGCACATGCTCCAGCGCTTGTGGCTGAAGGACCTCGACCCCGCCAAGGCCCCCGCCGCGGCCGACGGGCGGGGCGCCTCGTGAGGATCGGCATCGTCTGCCCGTACTCCTGGGACGTGCCGGGCGGCGTCCAGTTCCACATCCGGGACCTGGCCGAGTACTTCATCCGTCTCGGCCACGAGGTCTCCGTCCTCGCCCCCGCCGACGAGGACACCCCGCTGCCCCCGTACGTCGTCTCGGCCGGCCGCGCGGTGCCGGTGCCGTACAACGGCTCGGTGGCCCGCCTCAACTTCGGCTTCCTGTCGGCGGCCCGGGTACGGCGCTGGCTGCACGACGGGGCCTTCGACGTCATCCACATCCACGAGCCGACCTCCCCCTCGCTCGGCCTGCTGACCTGCTGGGCGGCGCAGGGGCCGATCGTGGCGACCTTCCACACGTCCAACCCGCGCTCCCGCGCGATGATCGCCGCGTACTCGATCCTCCAGGCCGCCCTGGAAAAGATCAGCGCCCGGATCGCGGTGAGCGAGTACGCCCGCCGCACCCTCGTCGAACACCTCGGCGGGGACGCGGTCGTCATCCCCAACGGCGTCGACGTCGACTTCTTCGCCGACGCGGAGCCGAAGCCGGAGTGGCAGGGGGACACGATCGGCTTCATAGGCCGCATCGACGAACCCCGCAAGGGCCTGCCGGTGCTGATGGGGGCGCTGCCGAAGATCCTCGACGCCCGCCCGGGCACCCGACTGCTCGTCGCCGGGCGCGGCGACGAGAAGGAGGCGGTGGCGTCGCTGCCCGCGGAGCTGCGTTCCCGGGTGGAGTTCCTCGGCATGATCAGCGACGAGGACAAGGCCCGCTTCCTGCGCAGCGTCGACCTGTACGTGGCGCCCAACACCGGCGGCGAGAGCTTCGGCATCATCCTCGTCGAGGCCATGTCGGCCGGTGCCCCCGTGCTCGCCTCCGACCTGGACGCCTTCGCCCAGGTGCTCGACCAGGGAGCGGCCGGTGAACTGTTCCCCAACGAGGACGCCGACGCGCTGGCCGGTGCGGCGGTGCGGCTGCTCGCGGACCCGGAGCGCCGGAGCGCGCTGCGGGAGCGGGGCAGCGCCCACGTACGGCGCTTCGACTGGTCCACCGTCGGCGCGGACATCCTGTCGGTCTACGAGACGGTCACGGCGGGCGCGGCCGCGGTGGCGGCGGACGACCGGGCCACGGGGCTGAGGGCACGCTTCGGACTGGCGCGCGACTGAGGCCGGACTTTCCAGCCGACGTCCGGAATCCTCAGCCCGTCCGGCGTCCGATGACGAGGCCGCCCAGGCCGAAGCGGTGGTCTGGGGGCGGCAGCCCCAGTGACGGCCACCGTGAGGTACCCCGCCGTCCCGGCGGAGCGCCCCCGTAGGCTTGCGCCCCGTGACCGCAACCCTCATCTGGATCCTGGCCGTCCTCGTCGCGATCGGCCTGTACCTGAGCTGGACGGCGGGGCGGCTGGACCGGCTGCACGCCCGGATCGACGCCGCCCGCGCCGCACTCGACGCGCAGCTGCTGCGCAGGGCGTCCGTGGCCCAGGAGCTGGCCACCTCGGGCGTGCTCGACCCGGCCGCCTCCATCGTCCTGTACGAGGCCGCGCACGCCGCCCGGCAGGCCGAGGAGGAACAGAGGGAGGTCGCCGAGAGCGAGCTGAGCCAGGCACTGCGGGCCGTGTTCGCCGATCCGCCGCAGGTGGACGCCCTGCGCGAGGCGCCCGGAGGAGAGGAGGCGGCGCACGAGCTGGCCGAGGCCGTGCGGCGCGTCCCGATGGCCCGGCGTTTCCACAACGACACGGTGGGAGCCGCGCGCAGGCTGCGCGAGCACCGCAAGGTCCGCTGGTTCCGTCTCGCCGGACACGCGCCCTTCCCACTGGCCTTCGAGATGGACGACGAGTCGCCGGCGGCCCTGGTGGACAGGGCGACGTAGCGGCGAAGTCTCTCCGTCCGGTAGCGACAAGGCCCCGGCACCTCGGTCGGGCGGCAGTCCCGCCCCGGCCCCTCGGTCCAAAACGATCCACCGGCTACCCATTGGCCCTTGCTGTGGCCTGGTCCGTTCGCGTTTCCTCGGAGCTGCAGAAACCACCCTTCACTTCAGCGAGGTACCCGTGACCGGCACGCTCCCCGAAAACCAGTCCCCCGAGACCGGCACCGCCCGTGTGAAGCGCGGCATGGCCGAGCAGCTCAAGGGCGGCGTGATCATGGACGTCGTCACGCCGGAGCAGGCGAAGATCGCCGAGGACGCGGGCGCCGTCGCGGTCATGGCCCTGGAGCGGGTCCCGGCCGACATCCGCAAGGACGGCGGCGTGGCCCGGATGTCCGACCCGGACATGATCGAGGGCATCATCGGCGCCGTCTCCATCCCGGTGATGGCCAAGTCCCGCATCGGCCACTTCGTCGAGGCCCAGGTCCTGCAGTCCCTCGGCGTCGACTACATCGACGAGTCCGAGGTCCTCACCCCGGCCGACGAGGTCAACCACAGCGACAAGTTCGCCTTCACGACCCCCTTCGTCTGCGGCGCCACCAACCTGGGCGAGGCCCTGCGCCGGATCGCCGAGGGCGCGGCGATGATCCGCTCCAAGGGCGAGGCCGGCACCGGCAACGTCGTCGAGGCCGTCCGTCACCTGCGCCAGATCAAGAACGAGATCGCCCGGCTGCGCGGTTACGACAACAACGAGCTGTACGCCGCCGCCAAGGAGCTGCGCGCCCCCTACGAGCTGGTCCGGGAGGTCGCCGAGCTGGGCAGGCTCCCCGTCGTCCTCTTCTCCGCAGGCGGCGTCGCCACCCCGGCCGACGCCGCGCTCATGCGCCAGCTCGGCGCCGAGGGCGTCTTCGTGGGCTCCGGCATCTTCAAGTCCGGCGACCCGGCCAAGCGCGCCGCCGCCATCGTGAAGGCGACCACCTTCTACGACGACCCGAAGGTCATCGCGGAGGCGTCACGCAACCTCGGCGAGGCCATGGTCGGCATCAACTGCGACACCCTCCCCGAGACCGAGCGCTACGCCAACCGCGGCTGGTAGGACGAAGGCACCGAAGACGTGGAAGACACGAGCGACACCCCCGTCATCGGCGTCCTGGCCCTCCAGGGCGACGTACGGGAGCACCTCGTCGCCCTGGCCGCGGCCGACGCCGTGGCCAGGCCGGTCAGGCGCCCCGAGGAACTCGCCGACCTGGACGGACTGGTCCTGCCCGGCGGCGAGTCCACGACCATCTCCAAACTGGCCGTCCTCTTCGGAGTGATGGAGCCTCTCCGCGCGCGCGTGCGGGACGGTCTGCCCGTCTACGGCACCTGCGCCGGCATGATCCTGCTGGCGGACAAGATCCTCGACCCGCGCTCCGGACAGGAGACGGTCGGCGGCATCGACATGATCGTGCGCCGCAACGCCTTCGGACGGCAGAACGAGTCCTTCGAGGCGGCCGTCGACCTCGAGGGCGTCGAGGGCGACCCCGTGGAGGGCGTCTTCATCCGCGCACCCTGGGTGGAGTCCGTGGGCGCCGCGGCCGAGGTGCTCGCCGAGCACGACGGGCACGTCGTCGCGGTCCGCCAGGGCAACGCGCTGGCCACGTCGTTCCACCCGGAACTGACCGGCGACCACCGCGTGCACCGCCTCTTCGCGGACATGGTGCGCGCGAACCGGGCGGCGGAGTCCTTGTAGGATTCCTGCGTTCGTTCGTTCAAAGACGGGTTACGCGAAGGAGACAGGCAGATGTCCGGCCACTCTAAATGGGCCACGACGAAGCACAAGAAGGCCGTCATCGACGCCAAGCGCGGCAAGCTCTTCGCGAAGCTGATCAAGAACATCGAGGTCGCGGCGCGCATGGGCGGCGTCGACATCGAGGGCAACCCGACGCTCTACGACGCCATCCAGAAGGCGAAGAAGCAGTCGGTCCCGAACAAGAACATCGACTCCGCGGTCAAGCGGGGCGGTGGCCTCGAGGCCGGCGGCGCCGACTACGAGACGATCATGTACGAGGGTTACGGTCCGAACGGTGTCGCGGTGCTCATCGAGTGCCTCACCGACAACCGCAACCGCGCCGCCTCCGACGTCCGCGTCGCCATGACCCGCAACGGCGGCTCCATGGCCGACCCGGGTTCGGTGTCGTACCTGTTCAACCGCAAGGGCGTCGTGATCGTCCCCAAGGGCGAGCTGGCCGAGGACGACGTCCTCGCCGCCGTCCTGGACGCGGGCGCCGAGGAGGTCAACGACCTCGGCGAGACCTTCGAGGTCCTCAGCGAGGCCACCGACCTGGTCGCGGTCCGCACCGCCCTCCAGGGCGCCGGCATCGACTACGAGTCCGCCGACGCGAACTTCGTCCCGACCATGCAGGTCGAGCTGGACGAGGACGGCGCCCGGAAGATCTTCAAGCTGATCGACGCCCTGGAGGACAGCGACGACGTGCAGAACGTCTTCGCCAACTTCGACGTCAGCGACGAGGTCATGGAGAAGGTCGACGCGTAGCGCCGCCGCGCGCCCGACGATTCCGGCGGGCCGGTGGGGGACACGTCCCCCACCGGCCCGCCGCTCCTGTCAGTGGCAGCCGATAGCCTGGCGTACGTCAAAGATCACCGTCCACGGACCGCAACCGTCGATTGAGGACCTCGTCGGCGATCAGCCGGGTCCGCGAGAGCGGCGGCGGTTCAGCCGCAAAGGGGTGCACGTGCGCGTACTGGGGGTGGACCCGGGACTGACCCGTTGCGGGATCGGCGTCGTCGACGGGGTCGCGGGCAGACCGCTCACCATGATCGGGGTCGGCGTCGTCCGTACGTCCGCCGACGCCGACCTCGGCCCTCGCCTCGTCGCCGTCGAGCAGGGCATCGACCAGTGGCTGGACGAGTACCGGCCTCAGTACGTCGCCGTGGAGCGCGTCTTCAGCCAGCACAACGTCCGTACGGTGATGGGCACCGCCCAGGCCAGCGCCGTCGCCATCCTGTGCGCGTCCCGCCGGGGCATCCCGGTCGCCCTGCACACTCCCAGCGAGGTCAAGGCCGCCGTCACCGGCAGCGGACGCGCCGACAAGGCGCAGGTCGGGGCCATGGTCACCCGCCTGCTGCGGCTCGCCGCGCCGCCCAGGCCCGCCGACGCGGCGGACGCCCTCGCGCTCGCCATCTGCCACATCTGGCGCGCCCCCGCGCAGAACCGCCTTCAGCAGGCCGTGGCCCTGCACACCTCGAAAGCCCCGCGGACTCCGAAAGCCCCGCCCGGACCGAAAGGCCGTACGGCATGATCGCCTTCGTCAGCGGCACGGTCGCCGCCCTCGCCCCCGACACCGCGGTGGTCGAGGTCGGCGGCGTCGGCATGGCCGTCCAGTGCACGCCGAACACGCTCTCCACCCTCCGGGTCGGCAAGCCCGCCAAGCTCGCCACCTCGCTCGTCGTCCGCGAGGACTCGCTCACCTTGTACGGCTTCGCCGACGACGACGAGCGCCAGGTCTTCGTGCTGCTCCAGACGGCCAGTGGGGTCGGCCCCCGGCTGGCCCAGGCGATGCTCGCCGTGCACAGCCCCGACGCCCTGCGCAGAGCCGTCTCCACCGGCGACGAGAAGGCGCTCACCGCCGTCCCCGGCATCGGCAAGAAGGGCGCGCAGAAGCTGCTCCTGGAACTGAAGGACCGCCTCGGCGAGCCCCTCGGGGCGCCTGCCGTCGGCGCGCCGGTCAGCACCGGCTGGCGCGATCAGCTGCACGCGGCCCTGATCGGCCTCGGATACGCGACCCGAGAGGCCGACGAGGCCGTGTCCGCCGTGGCACCCCAGGCGGAGTCCGCCGGGCGCACGCCCCAGGTGGGGCAGTTGCTGAAGGCGGCCCTGCAGACCCTGAACCGCGCCCGATAGTCCGTACCGAGAGCCGAGGCACACCTGATGAACTGGGACGACACGACCGATACGGACGCCGCGGGCGATCGGCTGGTGGGTGCGTCCGCCGACGGCGAGGACCAGGCCGTGGAGGCCGCCCTGCGCCCCAAGGACCTGGGCGAGTTCATCGGCCAGGAGAAGGTCCGCGAGCAGCTCGACCTCGTGCTGCGCGCCGCACGCGCGCGCGGGGCGACCGCCGACCACGTGCTGCTCTCCGGCGCTCCCGGCCTGGGCAAGACGACCCTCTCGATGATCATCGCGGCCGAGATGGAAGCTCCCATCCGCATCACCTCCGGCCCCGCCATCCAGCACGCCGGCGACCTCGCGGCGATCCTCTCCTCCCTCCAGGAGGGCGAGGTCCTCTTCCTCGACGAGATCCACCGCATGTCGCGGCCCGCCGAGGAGATGCTCTACATGGCGATGGAGGACTTCCGCGTCGACGTCATCGTCGGCAAGGGTCCGGGCGCCACCGCCATCCCCCTGGAACTGCCGCCCTTCACCCTGGTCGGCGCCACCACGCGCGCGGGACTGCTGCCGCCCCCGCTGCGCGACCGTTTCGGCTTCACCGCGCACATGGAGTTCTACGGACCGGCCGAACTGGAACGCGTCATCCACCGCTCGGCGGGCCTGCTCGACGTGGAGATCGACACCGTCGGCGCCGCCGAGATCGCCGGCCGCTCCCGCGGCACACCGCGCATCGCCAACCGTCTGCTGCGCCGGGTCCGTGACTACGCCCAGGTCAAGGCCGACGGTCGGATCACCCAGGAGATCGCCTCGGCGGCCCTCGCGGTCTACGAGGTCGACGAGCGGGGCCTGGACCGCCTGGACCGGGGCGTGCTGGAGGCCCTCCTCAAGCTGTTCGGCGGCGGGCCCGTGGGACTGTCCACGCTCGCCGTCGCCGTGGGGGAGGAGCGTGAGACAGTGGAAGAGGTCGCCGAACCCTTCCTCGTGAGGGAGGGCCTGCTCGCCCGCACTCCACGCGGACGGGTGGCGACCCCCGCCGCATGGGTGCATCTCGGCCTCACCCCGCCGCGTTCGCAGAGTTCGGGAAACGGACAACGGGACTTGTTCGGGACGTGACGATCCCGTCACGAAGAGGACATTCGCCGGAGCAGGAACCCCGGTGCCACGCTGAGCGTTGTTCCATGCGCGCGGACTCGCTTAGACTCCGCCGATGCCGCCCTTGTCGGCGGCGGACACACCCCCAACCATCAGGCCGCTTCCCATCGCGGTCGTGTGAAGGAAGTACCGACCCGTGAGTCTCGTGACCCTCCTCCCGTTCATCGTGCTCATCGGGGCCATGTTCCTGATGACGCGGTCGGCGAAGAAGAAGCAGCAGCAGGCCGCCGACATGCGGAACCAGATGCAGCCCGGTTCCGGTGTCCGCACCATCGGGGGCATGTACGCCACGGTCAAGGAGGTCAGCGAGGACACGGTCCTCCTCGACGCCGGTCCGGGCGTCGAGCTGCTCTTCGCCAAGAACTCCATCGGTGCTGTCCTGACCGACGAGGAGTACAACCGCATCGTCCACGGCATCGAGCACGACCTGAAGTCCGATGCCGACGTCGTCCCGGACGACGCCTCCTCCCTCACCGAAACCGACGCCTCCGCCGCCGACGCCGCCGTCTCCTCCGACGACCGGCCCGTCGACCTCGGCAAGAAGGACGCGAACGACGAGCCGGCCGACGAGCCGACCGCCGACGCCGCGCCCGCCGAGGCGAAGACGGACGAGCAGGCGAAGAAGTCCGACGGCGGTTCAGAGGCGAAGTAGCCGTGCCCCGGGGGCGCGGGCCGCGCCCGCGCCCCCGTGTGCCGCGCGGCGGCTCGCACGGATGCCGACACCATGTGATGGCCGCCGGTGACGCCTACCCGGCGCGAAGCGGCATGAGAGGGAGTACACAAAGGTGGCAGCACTTAAAAAGGGAAAGAACG
>NZ_BAABCQ010000109.1:0-26586 GCF_039539045.1 Streptomyces marokkonensis | reverse complement strand
CAATACGAGTGAACTTCGCAAAATGGGGCGTCGCGCCGTGCGATCTTGGGGTAAAGGCCGAGTTCCGGGCGGGTTACCGGCGGTTGTCCGGGCGTCTCGCCGACTCCGCGTGAGGGGTGCGCGGCGGGGGAATGGGTTGGGTCGGAGGACTTGGCGAACCGCCGGAACGCGGCCCGGTTCCGTGACACGCGATGGGGACGGACATGTCAATGCCCAAAGGATCGAACACGCCGGTGCCCACGACGGCGCTGCGGGTGGAACTGGGCCGGCGATCCGGTCCGGGCGTCCCCGACGCGGACGCCTCTGCCCTGCTCCTGGTGGGCGGGAAGGTCCGTTCCGACGCGGACTTCGTCTTCTACAACCAGTCGGCGCACTCCTCCGGAGCGGTTTGCCACGAGGGCAAGCGGGACGACGGCGGCCGGGTGAGCGACAGCCTGCTCGTCGACCTCGCGGGCGTGGAGCCCGCGATCGAGACCGTGCTCCTCGCCGCCTCCACGGACGGCGGACCGTTCGGGCGGATCCCCGATCTGTACATCGAGGTCCGCGACGCCGAGCGGAACACCGTGGTGGCCCGTTTCGACAACCCGGGCGCGACCGTCGAGACGGCCTTCGTGCTCGGCGAGTTCTACCGCCGCCAGGGCGCATGGAAGTTCCGCGCCGTCGGCCAGGGTTACGACAGCGGGCTCGAGGGCCTGGCCACGGACTACGGCATCTCGGTGGACGAGCCGCAGCAGGCGCCCCCTGCTGCCCCACCGGCCGCCGCCCCGACGCCCACGACCACGGCGCTCCCCGCCGAGCCGGTCCGCCTGACCAAGGTCACGCTCACCAAGGCCGCACCCTCCGTATCGCTCACCAAGCAGGGCGGCACCTCGGGCGCCCTGCGCGTCAACCTCAACTGGCAGGTGCGCAAGCAGTCCTCCGGCTGGGCCCGCAAACTGGGCCGCCCGGCCGCCACGCACGACCTCGACCTCGACCTGTGCTGCCTGTACGAACTCGCCGACGGCGGCAAGGGAGTCGTCCAGGCCCTCGGGAACGCCTTCGGGTCCCTGCGGCAGCCGCCCTACATCCACCTCGACGGCGACGATCGCACCGGCGCCGTGTCCTTGGGCGAGAACCTCACCGTCAGCCTCGACCACACACAGTTCTTCCGTCGCATCCTCGTCTTCGTCACCATCTACCAGGGCGCGCGCTCCTTCGCCGACCTGAACGCCACGGTCACCCTCCAGCCGCAGCACGGCGCCTCGGTCGACTTCTCCCTCGACGAGTGCACGGTCCCCTCGACGGTGTGCGCCCTCGCGCTGATCACCAACACCGGAAGCGACCTGGTCGTCCAGCGCGAGGCCCGCTACCTGGTGTCCGAACGCGGCGTGAGCCCGCAGCGAACCGTCGACCACGCCTACGGATGGGGCATGAACTGGACCCCCGGCCGCAAGTGAGGAATCCGCCGGGCCAGGTGCTCAGCCCTCGTCGGGCACGGCGTCCGGACGGGCGTAGGTGCGGCCCTTCCACGCCGCACCACGCCCCCGATAGTGCTGCACCGCCGAGTCGACCGTCATCAGCAGATACAGGAACGCGGTGAACGGCAGCAGCGGGGCGAGCCACACCGGCTGCCGGTAGTAACGCAGCATCGGCACGTACGTCCCCGCCATCACCAGCCACGAGGTGGCCCCGAGGACGGCCGCCGTCGTACTCCCCGTCGTCGCGCCCACGAGCACCGCCACCGGCGGCACCAGGTAGACCAGGGCCAGGCCGACGGCCGTCCCGGCGAGCAGCAGAGGGCTGTGCCGCAGTTGCGCGTACGCGCTGCGCGAGACCATGCGCCACAGATCGCGCAGGCACGGATACGGACGCACACTGTGCACCCGGTCGGCCAGACCCAGCCAGATGCGGCCGCCGCCGCCCTTCACGGCCCTCGCCAGGGCCACGTCGTCGATGACGGCGTGCCGGATGGAGTCCGGAACCCGCGCCCGCTCGGCGGCCTCGGTGCGCAGCAGCACGCAGCCACCCGCCGCTGCCGCCGTCCCCGTCCTCCCGGCGCCCCCGTTCGTGTCGGCGCGGTCCTTGCCGATCCACCGGAACGGGTACAGCTGCGCGAAGAAGTAGACGAACGCAGGAACCACGAGCCGCTCCCAGACGCTCGCCACCCGCAGCCGGGCCATCTGCGAGACGACGTCGAAACGGCCGGTGCGGGCCGCCGCCACCAGCCGGCGCAGACTGTCCGGCGCGTGGGCGATGTCGGCGTCCGTCAGCAGCAGGTACTCGGGCTCACGCCTGCGTGCCAGGTCGACGCCGTGCCGCACCGCCCACAGCTTGCCCGTCCAGCCGGCGGGCGGTTCCCCGGGCGAGGCCACGATGAGCGGCAGACCCCCTTGCCGGCGGCCCAGCTCGCACGCCAGCTCCCCCGTGCCGTCCGTGCTGCCGTCGTCGATCAGGAAGACCTCCGCCCGACCGGGATAGTCCTGGGCGAGCAGCGACGGCAGGCTCGCGGGCAGCATCGCCGCCTCGTCGCGTGCCGGGACGACGACGCACACGGAGGGCCAGGCGTCGGGTTCCTCCTGGGCCGGCAGCCTGACGTTCGTACGCCAGAAGAAGCCGCGGGCGAGCAGCAGCCACAGCCAGGCGGCGAGGGACAGGGCGGATACGACGGTCACGACGGAGGTCCACGCATCGGCGCTCACGTGCGCAGTCTGCCCCACGGCACCGGGCCGCTGCGGCCCATCGTCTATGGTGGCCGGGTGAAGATCGCGCTCATGGACTCCGGAATCGGTCTGCTGGCGGCCACCGCCGCGGTACGGCGCCTGCGGCCCGACGCCGATCTCATCCTCTCCCTGGACCCCGACGGCATGCCCTGGGGGCCGCGCACCCCCGAGGACCTGACCGAGCGGGCCCTCGCCGTCGCCGGGGCCGCCGCCGCGCACCGTCCCGACGTCCTGATCGTCGGCTGCAACACCGCCACCGTGCACGCGCTGCCCGCACTGCGTGCCCGGCTGGAGCCCGCACTGCCGGTCATCGGCACCGTCCCGGCGATCAAGCCCGCCGCGGCCGGTGGTGGCCCCGTGGCGATCTGGGCCACGCCCGCCACCACCGGCAGCCCCTACCAGCGCGGCCTCATCGAGCAGTTCGCCGACGGGGCGACGGTCACCGAGGTACCGTGCCCGGGACTGGCCGACGCCGTCGAACACGCGGACGAGAACGCGGTCACCGCGGCCGTGGCCGCCGCGGCGGCCCTGACACCCGACGTGGTAACGACCGTCGTCCTTGGCTGCACCCATTACGAACTGGTCGCCGAACGCATCCGCGCCGCCGTTCAGCGTCCCGGCGCCCCGCGCCTCGTCCTGCACGGCTCCGCCGGTGCGGTCGCCGCCCAGGCGCTGCGCCGGATCGGCGCCCGCCCCGACCCAGGGGCCCCGGCCGAGGGCACCCTCACCGTGCTGCTGAGCGGACGCGCGGGCGCGCTGCCCGCGCCCGCGCTGGCCTACGACGAGGGCCGGCTCCTGCGAGCGGTGACGCCGGCCCGCTGACCGGTGAGGACGCCCGGTCGGCCCAGTCACCCTGCGCGACGAGGTACCCGCGCAGAGAAACATGAGTAACCTCATATCCATGAGGCATCGCCACGGCGAGACCACCCCCCAGCCGAACGTCTGGACCGGACGTGCCACCAACCGGGTCCAGTGGTTGCTGGCGCTCATCGGCGCCGCCTGCGTGGCGCTGGGTATCGCGCTGGCCGTCGAATCGGCCTGGGAGTCGGGCGTCGCCCCGCTGGCCATGGCGGTCGTCGGCTGCATCGCGGCTGGACTGCTGGTCCTCTTCGGCACACTGGCGTTCGTGCACGTCGCCCTGAGGGTCGACGAGGAGTGCCTCGAAGTGCGCTGCGGCCACATCGGCCTGCCCCGTCGCCGCATCCCTCTCTCGCACGTCGTCGGCGCCGAGTTCGCCCCCCACGTCACCCCGCGCCACTGGGGCGGCTGGGGCTATCGATGGCGACCGGAGAAGGGCACCGCGGTCGTCGTACGGCGCGGGGAGGGCGTGATCCTGCGGCTGTGGGACGGCCACACCTTCACGATCACCGTGGACGACGCGGAAGCGGCCGTCCAGGTCATCAGGGACCGACTGCGGCCCAGGGCACCGGGGCCGGCGCGCTGAGCACACCCGGTGCCGAGCCGCCGCGAGGTTCCCGGAGCGTTCCACGACCGGGTTTCGCGTCGGCCCTCCGTACGCGCCGTCGCCCCGCACAGCCTCGCTGAGGCAGCCGACCGCCCCGCCACCGCACGCCGGCACACCGCAAGGGCCGGCCGGCGGAGTGCGGATCGCGCTGCGCCCGCTTGTGCCGAAACGATGCGGCACCGGCCGTCCACGGCCTCACGGAGACCGCGGACCGAGCTGTCGGCCGCGCGGACACCCGCCGTACACTCCGGTGGGTGACAGCCACCGCAACCTCCGTCGGCGAGTCGGACCGGACACAGCCGCAGACCACACCCGCCTGGCGCGTCGCCGCGCGGCTCCTGCGCCTCCTCCCGGCCGCTGCCGCCGCGCTCTCCGGAGTGCTGCTCTACGTCAGCTTCCCGCCGCGCACCCTGTGGTGGCTGGCGCTGCCCGCCTTCGCGGTCCTCGGCTTCCTGCTGCGCGGCCGCGGCTGGAAGGCGGGCCTCGGCCTCGGGTACCTCTTCGGCCTCGGCTTCCTGCTGCCGCTGCTGGTGTGGACCGGCGTGGAGGTCGGCCCCGGTCCCTGGCTCGCCCTGGCCGCGATCGAGGCGGTCTTCGTCGCGCTGGTCGGCGCGGGCGTCGCGGCGGTGTCCAAGCTGCCGGTCTGGCCCGTGTGGGCGGCGGCGCTGTGGACCGCGGGAGAGGCCGCACGCGCGCGTGTGCCTTTCGAGGGCTTCCCCTGGGGCAAGATCGCCTTCGGCCAGGCGGACGGCGTCTTCCTGCCGCTCGCCGCGGCCGGCGGCACACCGGTACTCGGCTTCGCCGTCGTCCTGTGCGGCTTCGGCCTGTGCGAAGCCGTGCGCCTGGCCGTCCGGGCGCGCCGCACCCGGGAGGTACGGCGGGGCGCGGCGGCGGTGGCCCTCCTCAGTGTGGCCGTACCCGTCGTGGGCGCCGTGGCCGCCCGGCCACTGGTCAGCGACAAGGCGGAGGACGGCACCGCGACCGTCGCCGTGATCCAGGGCAACGTGCCGCGCGCGGGTCTCGACTTCAACGCCCAGCGACGGGCCGTACTCGACTACCACGCGCGCGAGACGCAGCGCCTGGCCGCCGAGATCAAGGCCGGCAAGGTCGACCGGCCCGACCTCGTGCTCTGGCCGGAGAACTCCTCGGACATCGACCCGTTCGCCAACCCCGACGCCCGCGCGGTCATCGACCGGGCCGCCAAGGCGATCGGCGCGCCCATCTCGGTCGGCGGCGTCGTGGAACGCGACGGCAAGCTCCTCAACGAACAGATCCTGTGGGACCCCGACAAGGGCCCGGTCGACACCTACGACAAGCGGCAGATCCAGCCCTTCGGCGAGTACCTCCCGCTGCGCCCGCTCATCGGCGCGATCAACGACGACTGGACCTCCATGGTCAGCCAGGACTTCAGCCGGGGCACCGAACCGGGCGTGTTCACCATGGCCGGCACCAGGGTCGGGCTCGTCACCTGCTACGAGGCCGCCTTCGACTGGGCGGTGCGCTCCGAGGTCACCGACGGTGCCCAGATGATCTCCGTGCCCAGCAACAACGCCACGTTCGGCCGCAGCGAGATGACCTACCAGCAGCTCGCCATGTCCCGCGTCCGCGCGGTCGAGCACAGCCGGGCCGTCACCGTGCCGGTGACCAGTGGGGTCAGCGCGATCATCATGCCGGACGGGAGGGTCACCCAGAAGACCGGCATGTTCGTGGCGGACTCCCTGGTCCAGGAGGTGCCCCTGCGCTCCTCCGAGACGCCCGCCACTCGGCTGGGCGTGCTGCCCGAGATCGCTCTGGTGCTGGCCGCGGCCGGCGGGCTCGGCTGGGCCGTCGGCGCCGGTGTGCGCGGGCGACGCGCCCGTGACGTGTAGCCGTACGCCCGCCGCACGCCCCGCGACCTCGCCGGGAGCGGCCCGAGGAGCCCGTTAGGGTCGTACGCATGGCTACTCCCGACTTCATCCGCGACCTGCGAGCCTCGGCCGGACATCAACTGCTCTGGCTCCCCGGAGTCACCGCCGTCGTCTTCGACGACGAGGGCCGGGTGCTGCTGAACCGGCGCTCCGACAACCGTCGCTGGTCCCTGATCGGCGGCATCCCGGAACCGGGAGAGCAGCCCGCCGCCTGCGCCGTGCGCGAGGTCGAGGAGGAGACGGCCGTACGGTGCGTCGTCGAGCGGGTGGCCCTCGTCGAGGCGCTGAACCCGGTCACGTACGAGAACGGTGACGTCTGCCAGTACATGGACATCACCTTCCGCTGCCGTGCCGTCGGCGGCGAGGCCCGGGTCAACGACGACGAGTCGCTGGATGTGGGCTGGTTCGCGGTGGACGCCCTGCCGGACCTCAGGGACTTCGGGCAGGACCGGGTCAAGCATGCACTGTCCGACGCCCCCACGTGGTTCGACCCCACTGGTTCCGTCTGAAGTACGGGGCGTGCCCACATGGGTGGCCGGGGCACCCTGCCCGGGGTCGGGACATGACCTCGTCCAGTGCCCTTCCGGCTCCGAGGCGCTGTCGCGGTGCGGCGCGCTATTCCCCGGCCGGGGTGGGGGCCTGAGGAAGGCGTAGCTCGAAGCATGCTCCGAGGGTGCGGGGTTTGAGGGTGAGGGTGCCTCGGTGGCGGTGGGCCAGGTCGCGGGCGATGGCGAGGCCCAGGCCGGTGCCGCCATGGTCGCGGGAGCGGGCGTCGTCGAGTCGGACGAAGCGTTCGAAGATGCGCTCGGCATCCTCGGTGGGCACTCCCGGTCCGTCATCGTGCACCGTGAGGACGACCCAGGTGTCCTGGTTCCGGATGGTGATCTGGATGCGGTGTGCGGCGTGGCGGGCGGCGTTGTCGAGGAGGTTGCGCAGCAGCCGTTCGTATGCGTCGGGGTTTCCGTGTGCGCGTGCGGGGGCGGTGCTGTCGCAGGTGAGGGTCAACGGCCCCCGTTCGGTCAGGGGGTATCGCTCGGCCAGCCGGGAGGCGAGGGCTGTCAGGTCCACGGCTTCGGGGTCGGCTGTGGGGGCGCGGGTGTCGAGGCGGGCGAGGAGCAGCAGGTCTTCGGCGAGGGCGTGGAGGCGGTGGGTCTGTCGTGCGGCGGTGGTGGCCGTGGCGGGCCAGTCGGTGCGTTCCGGGTAGGCGAGGGCGACTTCCAGGCTGGCCAGCAGCGTGGTGAGGGGGCTGCGTAGTTCGTGGGCGGCGTCCGCGACGAAGCGGCGCTGCTGCGCGGCGGCGTTGTCGAGTCGTTGGAGGGTGGTGTTGATGGTGGTGGCCAGGGCGGTGATCTCGTGTCCCGTGGCGGGGACGGTGACACGTTCGCGGGGGTCGCTCGCGGTGACCGACGCGGTGAGGACGCGTATGGCTTCGAGCGGCCGCAGCGCGATGCGGACGGCGAAGTAGGCGACGGCGGCGATCAGTACGAGGCCGACGAGCCCGGCCCGCAGCAGCATGCGGTCGGTGGCCTCGGCGATGTGCTCGGCCGCGTGCGGGAGAACCACCACATGGACTCGCAGCTGGGCGTCGGTGGCGATGCCCAGAGCGGCGACTCTTTCGCTGCTCAGTTCATCGGCCCTGACCTCGTCGTACATGACGAGGTAGGTCCCACCGTCCTTGCCGAACCGGTCCCCGGGCATGGAGTCGTGGCGCGCCGGAATGCGCATGGGGCGGGTCGCGTAGCCCCAGGCTGCCTCGTCCTTCGGTGGGGCGGGCATCCCGGCCTTCGGTGGGGCGGGCAGCACATGGCGGGTGCCGGGATCGAACTCCTCCATGCCTCCGCCGTAGGCGACAGCGGCGCGGCGGTCGGTCGCGACGATCTCGTACGGCACAGTGCTTCGGCGAACGGGAACCACACCGTCCTCAAGCTGATCGACGAGAGTGAAGAGCTGTTCCTGCGCCTGCCCTTCGGTGATCCGCATGCTCTCGCGGTAGACGTCGCGGTGTACCCACCAGCCGATGGCGACCAGGACGACGGCGGCGGCCGACGCGGCAGCCAGGGCTGCGCGGGCTCGTACCGAACGAGGCCACCAGCGGCGTCGCGGCTCAGTCGCGCTCACGGTCGTCCACCAATCGGTAGCCGGTGCCCCGTACGGTCTGCAGGGACTGCCGGTGGAACGCGGCATCCACCTTCTTGCGGAGGGCGCTGACGCGTGCCTCCACCAGGTTGGGGTCCTGTGCTTCGTCGGGCCACGCGTGATAGAGCAGATCCGATTTGGACACCGCCTGGCCCGCCCGGCGGGCGAGCAGCTCCAGCACGGCGAACTCCCGCGGTGTGAGGTCCACCCGGGCCCCGGCCCGGCGGCAGACCCGGCCGGCGACGTCCAACGAGAGATCGCCCACGGCGAGGACGGGCGGGGCGACCGTGGCGGCTCGCCTGACCAGGGCCCGCAGCCGTGCCACGAGCACCACGTAGGAGAAGGGCTTGGCCAGGTAGTCGTCGGCTCCGGTGTCCAGGGCCTCTGCCTGGTCCCATTCCCCGTCCTTGGCGGTGAGTACGAGGATGGGTGTCGCGTTGCCCTCCCGGCGCAGTTGGGCGCAGACCTTGTAACCGTTGAGTCCGGGCAGCATCAAGTCCATGACGACCAGGGCGTATTCCCCGGCCCGGGCCATCCACAGTCCCTGCCGGCCGTCATGGGCCAGGTCGACGCTGTAGCCCTCGGCGGTAAGTCCGGTGTGCAGGGTGTGGGCAAGGTCCACCTCGTCTTCGACCACCAGAATGCGCATGCGGTGCAGCCTCGCACAGCGTCGGCCCGGCTTCCTGATCGGCCGGTCAGGTTGGGTCAGCAACCGGTCATCGAGGTCCGGGCACGCTGGCGGAGTCGCTTCGCCACTGCCGAAAGGTCCTGTCGCCGATGTCCCTTGATGAACGTGCTCTCGCAGTGGCCCGGACGGTTTCCCCTGTTTCCCCTCCCGTACCCGTCCCTCGGCAGTCACGGAGCCGGGCCGGAGCCATTGTCGTCATCGCGCCCTTGGCGCTGACCATCGTTCTGGGGCTCTGGGGTATCCGCCGGGAGAACACCATGTGGGGAGACGAGACCGTCACCTATCAGATCGCGCACCGCGACCTGTCGCAGATATGGCACACCGCCCAGCATGTTGATCTGGTCCATGCCCTCTACTACGCCGTGATGCATGAGGTCTTCGGCCTCTTCGGCGGAGGGCTGCTGACGTTGCGGCTGCCGTCCGCGCTGGCCATGGCCGTGGCGGCGAGCGGAGTCGGGCTCCTGGGCCTGCGCCTGGCGGGACCCCGCGCCGGGCTGTTGGCCGGGCTGGTGTTCCCGCTCCTTCCCCAGGTACAGAAGTACGCGCAGGAAGGCCGCTCGTACGCCATGGTCTGCGCCCTGGTCACCTGGGCCACCTATGCGCTCGTGGTGAGCGTCCCACGTCGAACCCGGTGGCGGTGGGCGGTCTACGGCGCGACCATGCTGCTGGCCTGTCTGCTTCACGAGTTCGCGGTGCTCGCCCTGGTTGCCCACGGTGTCACACTGGTCGTCTCCCGTGCTCCACGACGGGTGCTGAGGGCGTGGGGTGTGGCCGCCGCGGGTGTTGTGGCCGGGCTGGTGCCGCTGGTGATCCGCAGTGCGGGGCAGTCGGAGCAGGTGTCCTGGATCGACAGCCCGGTGCGGGTCGACTATTTCCTGGTGGTGGCAGTCGTGGGTCTGGCGTGCGCCCGAGTGCCCGTCGAGGTGAGGCGGCCCGTGCGGCTTTCCACGCTGGCTGTGCCGATTCTTGTGCTGCCGGGCCTTCTGCTGCTGATCGCCTCCCTGGTCAAACCCCTTTTCGTCGACCGGTACGTGGTGTTCAGCAATATCGGAATCGCCTTGCTGCTGGGTGCCTCGATGGATCACCTCCACCGGCAGCAGCGCTCTTCCCGCTACGTGTGGATCGCGGCGGTCGCCGCACTGGCCGTGCTCGTCCCGCCGAGTCTGTCGCTGAGGACGCCACAGAGCCGAAGCGATGACGCCACCGCCATCGGTGCCGCCGTACGCGAGGAAGGCCGTCCCGGCGACGGGCTGCTCTTTGTCTCCGGCCGGCACCGGATCCTGACCGCGGCCAACCCCGAGGACACCCGTGTCCTGACGGATCTGGCCCTGGCGCGAGACCCGGTTTCTTCCCACACACTTGCGGGTGTAGAGCTTCCCGCCCAGGAAATCGCGGCACGCATGTTGGGGTTCGACCGGATCGTCGTGGTCCGCGGGAGGGATGCGCACTCGTCGGCGAACGCGCAGGAGAAGGCGAAGACAAGCACTCTGCGACGCCACTTCCGCGAGTACGGGACAACGCATGTCAAAGGGGCGCGCATCACCGTCTACGTCCGGAACCACGACCCGTCTCCGAAGCCGGTCCTCGAGAAGGCGTCCCGCTGAGTGGCGCAGAGGACCCCTGCGGTTGGCCCCAAGCCGAACTGCCCCCGGCTTCAGCCGGATTGCTGTGACAACCCGGTGGTGAAGGTCTCTCACCTCGCTCGATTCCATTCACTCGTGCGTGCCCCTCGGTGGGCGTCGGACGTACGCCGCAGGACGGTCTGCCACCTGTGCCCGTCAGAGTGCCGGGCGGTTAGAGTTCCCCCCATGAACAGGCAGGCCCCGACGCTGGAGGATGTCGCGCGGGAGGCGGGTGTCTCCCGCGCCACCGTGTCGCGGGTCGTGAACGGTGTACGCAACGTCGATCCCAGCATCCAGGACCTGGTCCGCAGCGCGATCGAGCGGACGGGTTACACGCCGAACCGGGCGGCGAGGGCGCTGGTCACCCGACGCACCGGAGCCGTGGCCCTCATCGTCTCCGGCGCGGGCGACGCCTTCGCCGGCCGGGTGTTCGCCGACCCGTTCTTCGGCCGGGTCGTGGGTGGTGTCGTGGGGTACCTGCGAGCACGCTCGACGCAACCGGTGCTGCTGTTCGCCGAGTCGGAGACGGCGCGGAAGCAGGTGGTCGACTACGTGGGGCAGGGCAGTACGGACGGCGCGCTGGTGGTCTCCGTGCAACCGGACGACCCGCTGCCGGACATGCTCCTCTCCGCCCGCGTCCCCACGGTGCTGTTCGCACGTCCGACCCGGGCGACACAGGTCAGTTGTGTCGATCTGGACCACTGGGCGGGGGGACGCCTGGCCGGTCAGCATCTCCTGGCGCGCGGCTGCCGCCGTATCGCGGTGATCGGCGCGCCGCCGGATCTCAGGGCCGGCCGGGAGCGCCTCGCCGGATTCCGCGAAGCCCTGGCCCGCGCGGGGCGTGACAGCCCTCCCGTGGCCGAGGGCGTCTTCACACTGGACAGCGGGGCGGCGGCCATGGCCACACTGCTGCGTGAACACCCCGATGTGGACGGCGTGTTCGCGGCCAACGACCTGATGGCCCAGGGTGCCTGCCAGGTCCTGCGGGAGCTGGGCAGGCGCATACCGGAGGACATCGCCGTCGTCGGGTTCGACGACTCGAGCATCGCGGTGACGTGCCGGCCGCCGCTGACCACCGTGCGCCAGCCGGTGGAGGACATGGCGGCGGCCATGGCCAGGATGCTCGGCGAGCAGGTGCGGGGCGCCCGTACCGAGCCCCGCACCCTCGTCTTCGAACCGGAACTGGTCGTACGCGAGTCCGCCTGATCCGGCGCGTTCTCCGCCGGCCGGACAGCACCGGACCATGCCGCCGGGCATGCCTTCGCGGCAGCCGGCGGCAGGGCACCCGGTGTCGGCACGGTCAGGCGTGGTGCTCCCGGTGGGCGCGGATGATCTCCGCGTACCGCAGACCGCTTGTCTTGACGGTCCGGGCCTGTGTCGCGTAGTCGACGTGGACGAGGCCGAAGCGCTTGTCGTAGCCGTACGCCCATTCGAAGTTGTCGAGCAGCGACCAGGCGTAGTAGCCGGCCAGCGGCGCGCCCTTGCGGATCGCCCGGGCACAGGCGTGCACGTGCTGTTCGAGGTAGCGGGCCCGGTCGGCGTCGTGGACGGAGCCGTCGGGCGAGACGGTGTCCGGGAAGGCGGAGCCGTTCTCGGTGACGTACAGCTCGCGGACTCCGTAGTCGTCGGTCAGGCGCAGCAGCAGGGCCTCCAGGCCCCCGGCGTCCATCTGCCAGTCCATGCCGGTGCGCGGCACGTCGGGCAGCCGGACCTCACGGGCGTACGGGACGGGACCCAAGGGGTCGTCGGTGACGGTTACCGGGAAGTAGTAGTTGAGGCCGTGCCAGTCGAGGGGCGCGGCGATCGTGGCCAGGTCGCCCGCGCGCTCCGGCAGGTCCACGCCGTACAGCTCGCGCATGTCGGCGGGAAAGCCGCGGCCGTAGACGGGGTCGAGCCACCAGCGGTTGGTGTGGCCGTCCATGCGGGTGGCCGCGGCGATGTCCCCAGGGCGGGTCGACGCGGCCTCGACGGGGGAGTGGTTGGTGACGAGGCCGACCTGCGCCCCCGGGGCCGCCGCGCGGATCGCCCGGGTGGCGAGTCCGTGGGCGAGCAGCAGGTGGTACGAGGCGTGCACGGCGGCGGTCAGGTCGGTCAGGCCGGGTGCCATGCGGCCCTCCAGGTGGCCGATCCAGGCGGAGCAGAGGGGCTCGTTGAGGGTGGCCCACCGGGTGACGCGGTCGCCGAGCCGGGCGGCGACGACAGAGGCGTAGTCGGCGAGGTGCTCGGCGGTGTCCCGTACGGTCCAGCCGCCGCGGTCCTGGAGAGCTTGGGGGAGGTCCCAGTGGTAGAGGGTGATGTTGGGAGTGATGCCGGCGTCGAGGAGGGCGTCGACGAGGCGGTCGTAGAAGTCGAGGCCGGCCGCGTTGACCGGTCCGTCACCGACGGGCATCACGCGGGGCCAGGCGATGGACATGCGGTAGGCGTCGGCGCCGAGCCGCTTCATCAGGGCGATGTCCTCGGGCCATCGGTGGTAGTGGTCGCAGGCCACGTCGCCGTGGTCGCCGCCCGCGACCTTGCCCGGGGTGTGGGAGAAGGTGTCCCAGATCGACGGTGCCCGGCCGTCCTCGGTGGCGGCGCCCTCGATCTGGTAGGCGGAGGTGGCCGTGCCCCAGGTGAAGTCGGTGGGGAAGGCGGCGAGGTCGAGCGATTCGGACACAGAAGGCCTCTCTACGGGTAACGGGTGAACGGGTCGGTGCGGTCGGTGCGGTGGGCGCGGTGGAAGGCCGCGCAAGACCGGCGGCTACTTGACGGCGCCGGCGGTGAGGCCGGTGACGAGGTAGCGCTGGAGGAGCAGGAAGCCGGCGACGACGGGCAAACTGACGACGAGTGAGGCGGCCATGATCTGGTTCCAGTAGACGTCGTTCTGGGTGGAGTAGCCCTGCAGGCCGACGGCGAGGGTGCGGGTGGTCTCGTTGGTCATGACGGAGGCGAAGAGCACCTCGCCCCAGGCGGTCATGAACGCGTAGACGGCGACGGCGACGATGCCGGGGATCGCGGCGGGCACGATGACCCGGAACAGGGCACCGAGCGGCCCGCAGCCGTCCACCTTGGCGGCCTCGTCGAGGTCCCTGGGCACCGAGTCGAAGTATCCGATCAGCATCCAGATCGAGAAGGGCAGCGAGAAGGTGAGGTAGGTGAGGATCAGGCCGCCGCGGGAGCCGAAGAGCGCGATACCGGTGGCGTTGCCGATGTTGACGTAGATGAGGAACAGCGGCAGCAGGAACAGGATGCCGGGGAACATCTGGGTCGACAGCACCGTCACCGTGAAGAGGCGCTTGCCGCGGAAGGAGTAGCGGCTGACCGCGTAGGCCGCGAACACGGCGATGGTGACGGAGCAGACGGTCGCCGCGCCGGCCACGATCAGCGAGTTCATGAAGTAGTCGGCCAGCGGGACCGTGTCCCAGATGTCGAAGTAGGGGCGGACGGTCAGGCCCGAGGGGATCCACGTGAACTTCCCCGACACGTCCTCCAGCGGCTTCAGCGAGCTGGAGATCATCACGTACACCGGCAGCAGTACGAAGACGGTGAGGAGGGACAGGAAGATCCGCCGGCTCCACAGGAAGGACCGCGGGGCGGCCATCGGGGAGCGGGGTTGCCGGACGGCCGGCCTAGGCATCGGTGGCCTTCCTTCCTCGGGAGGTGAACCAGAGGTAGACGCCCGTCACCACGAGGAGGAACAGGAGCAGCAGCACCGACATCGCGGAGCCCGCCCCGAAGTTCCAGGTCTGGAACGAGGATTGGTAGATGTGGATGGAGATCAGGTCCGCGGCTTCCGGTGCCGCCTTGCCGAACAGGACGAACGGGGTGTTGAAGTCGTTGAAGGTCCACAGGAACAGCACCAGGACGAGGACCTGGTTGACGGGGCGCAGCGCCGGCAGGGTGATGCGGCGGACCTGCTGCCAGACGCCGGCGCCGTCGAGGGCGGCGGCCTCGTAGATGTCCTTCGGGATGTTCTGGAGCCCGGCCATGATGATGAGGAAGGCGAAGGGCCAGCCCTTCCACACCGAGACGACGAGCAGGGCGATGAAACTGTTCTCGCCGATCAGCCAGAACGGGGGGCTGCCCGTGAGGCCGAGCTGGTCGTGCAGTACGTGGTTCACCAGGCCGTTGTCCCGCTGGAACATGAACGACCAGGTGATGACGGCGGCGTAGACGGGCAGTGCGTACGGGACGAGGAAGAGCGTGCGCAGGATGCCCCGGCCGCGGAAGGTCTCCTGCATGAAGACCGCCGCGGCCACTCCGAGCAGCCAGCACAGGCCGACCGAGAGCACGGTGAACAGGCAGGTGGTGAGGAACGAACTCAGCAGCGCCTCGCCGACGGGGGCGTCGAAGTCGACTGCCAGGGAGTAGTTGTCGAAGCCGGCCCAGGGGGCGGCGCCCCAGTCGCGGATGTGGAACTGGGTCAGCTCCTTGAAGCTGACGACGATGCCGATCACCATCGGCACGAGGTGGACCAGTAGTTCGAGCAGCAGTGCGGGGAGCAGCAGCAGGTACGGCAGTCCGACGCGGCGCAGCCGCCCGGGGCGGCGTCTGCGCGGCGCCGTCCCGGGGTCGTCCTTCCGTGCCGTCCGCTCGCCTGCGCTGAGGGCGGCGGTGGTGGTCATGTCGGTGTCCGCGCTCACTTCTTGGGCATCTGCTGCTGGGCCTTCTCGAGCCCCGCCCGTACTGACTCCGTGGTCACCGCACGGCCGGCCGCGGCGTCCACGAAGAGTTCCTTGACGGCGGTGCCGACGACGGTCTCGAACTGCGACTCCTCGGGGACCTGCGGCAGCGCGGTGGCGCTGTTGGCGAGGGTGTCCCTGAGCACG
Organism: Streptomyces marokkonensis; assembly: GCF_039539045.1. Taxonomy (NCBI): domain Bacteria; kingdom Bacillati; phylum Actinomycetota; class Actinomycetes; order Kitasatosporales; family Streptomycetaceae; genus Streptomyces; species Streptomyces marokkonensis. The sequence continues at coordinate 11,261 of NZ_BAABCQ010000109.1, read as the reverse complement.
GCGAGCGCCGGGGCGTCGAAGGCCGGGTCCTGCTGGGCGGCCTTGACCGGCGGGATGGAACCGTACGCCTTGTTCAGGATGACCTGCTCCTCGTCGCTGGTCATGAACTTCACGAACTTCTTGGCACCGTCGATGTTCTTGGAGTTCTTGAACACGGCCATGTTGATGCCGGCGACCATGGAGTTGGTGGCCTTGCCCGGGCCGGGCTCGCCGGACTGCACCGGGGCGGGTGCGACGCCCCACTCGTCCTCGTCCATGCCCTGCGACTTGAAGGTGGCCGACGCGGTCTGCCACAGCACCATGGCCGTCTTGTCCTTGGCGAAGTCGCTCAGGGACTGGTTCTGCGCGTACTCGGCGTTGCCCGGCGCGATGACCTTGTCCTTGGCCATCAGGTCGACGTACTGCTTCACCGCCGCCACGGCGCCGTCGGAGGTGAAGTCGGCCTCACCGTCGGCGGTGAAGAAGTCGGCGCCGTGCTGCTTGGCGAGGACGAAGACCTGGTGGATGTTGTTCGACAGGTTGGAGCCCTCGGCACCCAGGCCCCACTTGCCGTCCTTGGCGAGCTTCTTGCCGGTCTCGGCCAGCTCCTTCCAGGTCGCCGGCGGCTTCTCGATGCCGGCGTCGGCGAACATCTTCTTGTTGTAGTAGAGCGCGTAGGCCATGGAATAGAGCGGCACGGCGGCCGGGTCCTGGCCCTGGACGCCGGTGGAGCCGAGCGCGGACTCCACGAAGTGGTCCCTGCCGCCGATCGCCTCGAAGTTCTTCGCGTCCCAGGGCAGCAGGGCGCCGCCGGCCTGGAGCGAGGCGCTCCAGGAGTTGCCGATGTTGAGAACGTCCGGGCCCTGACCGGAGGTGGTGGCGGTGAGGATGCGGTTGAGGAGGTCCCCCCAGGGCACCACCTCCAGCTTCACCTCGATGCCCGTCCGCTCCTCGAACTTGTCGAGCTCCGGCTGGAGGACCTTCTTGTCCACCTCCAGGTTCGCGCCCTGGCTCGAGGCCCAGTAAGTGAGTGTCCTCGGCTGCTCGTTGGAGCCTTCGGTGCCGGATGATCCCCCGCCGCAGGCCGCCAGGGTGAGGGCGAACGAGAGGGTGACGGCGCCGACGGCTGCGGCTCTGATTCTGCGCATGACTCCAGGGGCCTTCCGGGAGATGACGAGTCGCTCGTGGTGGCGGGCCGGGGCAGCGCCCCACGCACGAAAGCCTCCACGGCTTAATTTAGGATGTGAGTTAAGCTTCAGGGGGAAGGAGGCGTCAAGGGCTCGGCTACAGGTAAGTTGCGGTGACGACTTCGGAGCGAGGGGACAGGGTGAAAGTGCGCAGTGGCCGTACAGTGCGTGACCTGCGGCGGGAGAACCGCACCGCGGTATTGCAACGGTTGTATTTCGACGGGCCGCTCAGCCGGTTCTCCCTGGGACCGGCCACCGGGCTGAGTTCGGGCTCGGTGAGCAACGTGGTCTCCGAGCTGGTCGCCGAAGGGCTGGTGGAGGAGGCGGGCAGCGTCGACTCGGCGGGGGGCCGTCCCCGCACGCTGCTGCGCGTCAGCGCGGGAAGCGGTTACATGATCGGCGTCGACATCGGCGAGACCCGGGTGCGGATCGAACTCTTCGACCTCGCCCTCACCGAGCTGGCACGAGTCGAGAAACCGCTGGAGACCGACGGCCCGAGCCGCCTCGACCGCTACGACGTCGGCGTCGTCGTGACCCACCTGCGCGAGGGCGTCCGCGAGGTGCTGGACGAGGCCGGCATCGCGGCGGAGCGGCTGCTCGGCGTCGGCATCGGAGTGCCGGGCATCGTCGACAGGGCCCCGGAGGACGGCGCCGTCGTGCACGGTCAGACGATCGGCTGGGACGCCGTTCCCCTGGAGCGGCTGCTGCGCGAGTCCCGCATTCTGCCCGAGACGGTGCCGTACTACATCGACAACGGCGCCAAGACGCTGGGCCAGGCGGAGATGTGGTTCGGCGCAGGCCGGGGCGCGCAGAACGTGGCGGTGGTGCTCTTCGGCTCCGGCGTCGGCGCCTGCGTCGTCGGCGACGACATGGGTCCGGCTCGCGCCGTGGAGTGGGGGCATCTGACGGTACGGGTGCGCGGACGCCGGTGCCGCTGCGGCGCCCTTGGCTGTCTGGAGGCGTACGCCGGCGCGGAGGCGCTGCTCCAACGCTGGGCGGAGGCGGGCGGACGGCCGCCCGCGGGCGCGGACGAGGAGACCGCGCTCACCGCGATGCTCGCGGCCGCGTACCCGGCTCCGGACGGGACGGGGACCGGCCCGGAACCCGATGCCACGGCCCTTGCCGTCCTCGAGGAGACCGCCGAGTACCTCGGCGCCGGGTTCTCGGACCTCATCAACCTCTTCCAGCCCGAACGCATCCTGGTCGGTGGCTGGGCCGGACTGCAGCTCGGCCGGCGCTTCCTGGACTCGGTGACGGCCCACGCCACCTCGTACGCCCTCGCCTACCCGGCCGCCCGCGTCCGCATCGACCTCGGCACCCTGGGGCCGGACGCCGTCACCGTGGGCGCGGCGGTCCTGCCTCTCGCCGGTTTTTTCGCGCGCGGCGGCCGGCCGGAGGAGGCCGAAGCGGTGGAACCGGACCCGGCGTGGCGGACGGCCCTGCGGGAGCGCTCGGTGCAGTGAGCGGTGTCTACAACCCCGGTGGTGCTCCCGGGACCACCGAACCACCCGCGGTCGGTTCCCGCCGCTGTGGAAGGTGTCCCAGGCACGCGCCTGACTCGGGCGCCGCGTCACGGCCCGGTGCGTCCGGCCGCTGCCGCGGGCCACGAGACATGATGTCTGGACATCGGCCGAAGACGCGGTGCGCGGGGAGTCCCCCACGGCACCACCCGGGCTCCGACCGGCGCCGCGACCCCGGCGAACGTGCTGCCCGGACCGTCCCACCACCCGTCAGGAGCCGCTCACCGCGACCCTTCCCTCCCACCGGATGTCCCCCGCCGACCTGCCCACCATGAGCCGGTAGGGACCGGGCTCCGTGACCCAGCCGTGGTCGCTTGCCGACCAGTGCCGCAAGGCGCGCGGACCCACCAGCACCTCGGCACTCGCCGTCCCGCCCGCTTCGGCTCGCAGAGCCGCGTATCCGGCGAACCAGCGCACTGGACGCTCCACCGCCGAACCGGGGCGGGCCAGGTAGACCTGCACGACCTCGCGCCCGGCGCGGGTGCCGGTGTTGCGTACCGTCACCCGAACGGTGAAAGGCTCACCCGTCGCGACGTGAGTGGGAGCCTCCACGTCCGCGAATTCCCACGTCGTGTAGCCGAGTCCGTGGCCGAACCAGTAGGCGGGCTCGCCTCCCGCCCGCAACCACGCCCGGTGGCCGATGTGCAGACCCTCGGCGTAGTCGAGCCGGCCGTCGACCGGTCGGGTACGGGTGACGGGCGCGTCCGCCAGGGACGCCGCCCAGGTGGTGGGGAGCCGGCCGCCGGGCTCGGCGAGGCCGAACAGGACGTCGGCCAGCCCCGCGCCGGCCTCCTGCCCCGGGAACCAGGAGAGCAGCACGGCGCCCGCTTCCCGGTGCCAGGGCAGTTCGACCGGGCCGCCGCTGTTGACGACCACGACCGTGCGCGGATTCGCGGCGGCCACCGCGCGGACCAGTTCGTCCTGGTGGCCCCCGAGCGACAGTCCGGCGCGGTCGTACCCTTCGGTCTCGCTGTGCTCGGTGGTGCCGACGACCACGATCGCGACGTCGGCGTCCCCGGCCTTCCGCGCCGCGTCCTCCAGCGCGGTCGACGGGTCCGGTGGTGGCGGCGCCGCGACCACGACGGTGGCGCGTCCGCGGCCGGGTACCAGTTCGCGGCGGGCCACCACGTGCACGGGGCGTTTCCCGGTCAGTACCGTCCGCGCCGTGTGCAGGGGCGGGTTGACGTGGACGACGGCCGGGTCGTCCGTGTCACCGGGGAACTCCCCGTCCAGGAGCGTGCGGTCGTCGACGGTGAGCGTCATGCGTCCGAAGCCCCCGACACCGAACGTCCACTCGCCCGGCCGACGGGGACGCAGCACCGCGCCGATCTCCACCGTATGGGCGCCGGGCGGCAGGTCCGGCTCCAGTTGCCGGCCCGAGAGCCGGTGCTCCGCGTACAGCTCCCGTCCTGCCGCGTCCAGCACCCGCAGGAGCACGCCGGGGGCGCCCGAAACCGGGTCCGCGCACTGGTCGGTGCCGAGGGGGGCGGGCGGAGCCCCTGGTGACGGACCGGGCTCGTACACCACCCGGGCGCGTCCTCGCAGCCGGGTCCGGATGCCCGCCAGCGGGGTGACCACGTCGGAGCAGAAGACCCCCGCGCTGCCGCCGCCCTGGACGCGCGGGGACCCGGCGTGGACGCCGACGACCGCGACGGTGGACAGCCCGGCGGGGTCGAGTGGCAGGACGCCGCTGTTGCGCAGCAGGACCGATCCGGCGCTGACGGCGCGACGCAGCAGCGCCCGGGTGCCGCGGGCCGCCGTCGCCGGCACCCGGCGCGAGCGATGCGCCCCCGGTCCCAGCGCGCCCACGCGGCCGGCGAGTCGGAGCAGCCGGCGCACCTTTGCGTCGACCGCCTCCTCGGTGACCACGCCGTCCTTCACCGCCCGTACCAGCGACGCGCCCCAGGGGCTGTCCGGGCCCGGCATCGCCAGGTCGAGGGCGGCGCGACCGGTCTCCTCGGTGGCGCGCACGGCCGCCCAGTCGGAGACGGCGACCCCGTCGAACCCCCATTCCCCCTTGAGGGGTTCCGCCAGGAGGGGGCTGGCCGTCATGGTCGTGCCGCCGACGGCGTTGTAGCCCGCCATGACCAGCCACACGCCGGCCTCGACGGCCGCCTCGAACGGCGCCAGGTACACCTCTCGCAGGGTGCGTTCGGACGCCCGCACATCGACGGTCAGCCGGTCCGTCTCGGAGTCGTTGCCGACGTAGTGCTTGGCGGTGGCCGCCACCCCCAGGGCCTGGACGCCCCGGATCAGCGCGGCACCGGTACGGCCCGTCAGTTCCGGGTCCTCGGAGAAGCACTCGAAGTGCCGGCCGCCCAGCGGACTCCGGTGGAGGTTGAGTGTGGGGGCCAGCACCACGTCGACGCCCTTGCGGGCGGCCTCGGTGGCGAGCAGGCACCCGAGCCGCTCCACCAGGTCCTCGTCCCACATCGCGCCCAGAGCGGAGGCGGAGGGCAACAGGACCGAAGTGCGCCGCTCGTCCCAAGTCTCGCCCCGCACCCCGGCAGGCCCGTCCGAGGTCACCATCTCCCGCAGTCCGATCCCGGGCTCACCCGCGGTGCGCCAGGTCGTCGCGCCGGTGAGCAGTCGCACCTTCTGTTCGAGGCTCAGTCTGTCGATGAGCCGATTGAGTGTCTCGTCGTTCATTCCCGCCCCATTTCCTTCCCCCTCCACCCTCTGGAGGGCGCTCTGAAAGCCGTCCGGCGCGCTCCGTCGCGGCAGGCCCTCGGGCCACCGGCGATCGGAGTGCGGACAGCGGAAGGGACCCGACGGCACCCGCGCCGAGCGGGTGGTCGGGCCCCTGGGAACCGGACGGGTCAGGGCAGACGGTGATCCGTGTTCAACACCGCGCCGCGCTCCGGATGATTCTGGTCGTAGCCGCGTGTGTCGCACTGGAGGCCGCCCACGATGCAGTGGTCGACCAGCGCCTCGAGGGTCCGCTCCTCCCAGGCGTTGAAGAAGTCGTAGTGGAAGGAGTAGCCGCGTCCACTGGCCAGGCGGACGTCGCTCATGTCGCCGTTGACCGGGAAGGCCATCTTGAACTCGATCATCGGCAGGGCGACCGGGTGGGACGCCGGACACATGTTGTCGTTGGTGCCGGGTTTGACGACCGGGTAGGCCATGTGGCTCTGGTGGTCGGGGGTGTCGAGGTGCGTGCCGTTCCAGCAACTGGGGGCCTGGAAACGGACGTTGAGCTGGACATCGGGCCGGCTCGGGCAGCTCGCCGGGATGTCGACGTTGAAGAAGCTGTCACCGCACTCCCAGCCCTCGACGAAGCCCTTGTGGTCGCGGAACTCCTGGGTGCTCTGCATGGGGCTGCCGACGACGTACCGCAGCCCCTTGGGGAAGGGCCGCACACTGGTGTAGTCGGTGACACCGGCCTTGTAGTAGATGACCTGCGGGCCGACGGGGAGGATCTTCTCGTCCCCCTTGTACAGGGAGGGCATCCAGTACGCGGAGGCGTCGGCCGGTGCGAGACAGGTGGTGGCTCCGCCGTAGAGGCTCGCCGTGGTGCTGCCGGCGTTCGTCGACGTGTTGCCCATGAAGGTGTGGTCGTGGGACCTGCCCGGCTGCCCCGGGTACACGATCGGGTCGTCCGGCGCGGTGTGCGTGACGGCGCAGTTGGCCTGGAACTCCTTGTGGTAGCGCGGCGGCGGGGTGGCCTCGGACGGGGTCACGCCGGTCACCGGCGGAACGGCCGGTATGTACCCGTCGCCGTCGGGATCATCGGCGGACGCCCGGGTCGACACCGCCGTCGTGTGCCCGGTGTGAGCGCCGACCGAGGCGGCCGGGGCAGCCGGGGCGCCGACCGGGTCGGCCGCCGTGGCGACGGTGCCGACACCGAGCACGCCGGCGATCAGAGCGCTGCCGAGTAACAGCGCGGGAAGTTTCGAACGTGGTCTCATGGGGCCTCCTGCCCGCCGAGGTGCCGAGTGGGGGTGGTGCGAAGGGCGCCGCCGGACGCCCTTCGCCGTCAGCTGTAAACGCCGAACTCGTGCAGCGAGTAGCCCCAGCCGGTGCCACGCGCCGTCAGGTGCAGTCGCACGTGCCGAGCGGTTTCCGTGACGTCGATGGTGTCGATGTCACCGTTGCCGGCACTCGTGGTGTGGACCGTGCGCCAGGCGGTGCCGTCGTCCGAGACCTGGACCTCGTAGGACTTGGCGTAGGCGGGGTCCCAGACGAGCTGGAGCTCGCGGATGGGCGTGGCGGCGCCGAGGTCGACCTGGATCCACTGCGGGTCGCTCCAGTCGCTGGCCCAGCGCGTGTCCGTCCTGCCGTCCGTCGCCTTGGAGGGCCCGCACGGGCAGTCGCCGTACGACGGCTGGAAGGAGGACGCGGTGGTGGGCTTGTTCAGCGCCACGTTCGTGCCGGTGACCGGCGGGGCGACGACCTTGACCGACTTCGTCTCGATGCCGGCGTTGCCGCGGCCGTCCTCGGCCTGGACGTACACCTTCCACACGCCGAGCTTCTCCGGGGCCGTCACGGCGAAGGTGCCGTTGCCGGTGGACCGCCACTCGGCCTCCACCAGGCGTTTGTCGCCGTTCGCGTAGTTGCCGCTGAGGAAGACCTTGTACGTGACCGGGTCGCCGTCGGGGTCGCGCACGTCCGCGCGGACGGTGAACTCCTCGCCCGCCGGGGCCGACGAGGCGGGGGAGACGGTCATGTCCGTGATGACGGGCGGGGTGTTGTCACCGCTGGTCGATCCGCTGTACGCCTTCTTGACGGCGTAGTAGGACAGCCTCTTCAGCCCGTCGGGCACGAGGTTGAACCAGATGCCGCCGAAGTCGTGCTCGAGGCCGTAGTGGAAGAGGGTGGCGCCGAGCGCGACACCCTCGTGGCCGGTGACGCAGTCCCAGGCCCTGGTGTACCCCTCGGCCTTCTGCACGTCGGTCGGCTCGTCCGGGACGCCGTTGGCATCGTCGGGCACCTCCCACTCACCGGCAGGCCCGCCCTCGGTGATGATGTACGGCTTGGTGTAGCCGCCCTCCTCCCAGTCCTCCTGGACGCCGCAGATGTCGCCGTAGGAGTTCATCGAGTACAGGTCGAGGTCGGGCGCGTTGCGCTTGTAGTACGGCCAGGCTCCCGTCCAGGCGTCGGTGGAGGTGACGGGGTGGTCGGGGTCGATGCTGTGGATCTTCTTGGCGACGTCGTTGACGAAGCCGGTGTAGGCGTTGCGCTGCGTCTCCAGCTCCGCCCCGCTGTAGCAGTTCTGCAGGCCGAGGACCGACTCGTTGCCGACGTTCCACATGAGGGTCGCCGGGTGGCTCTTGTAGGCCTCCACCCACTTCGCGAACTCGGTGAGCATGTTGTTCTTGTACGTCGTGTCGGTGACGTAGTCGACGCAGCCGCCGGAGCCGGGACCGCCGCCCGGTTGCAGCCAGAAGCCGTTGACGACGCGGATGCCGTGCGCGGCGGCGCTGTCGAGCAGCGGCTCGGTGCCGCCGTCGGTGCCCCAGGTGCGGATCGTGTTGACGCCCATGGACTTCACGTCGGGCATGTACTTCGGGGCGTCCGCGATGGAGGGGCCCCAGGTCAGACCCTTGACGGTGTATGGCTGGCCGCCGGCGGTCAGTTGCCAGTTCCCCTGGGAGCCGGTGACCTCGACCGCTCCCGAGGCGGGCGGGGTGCCGTCCGTGGTCCCGTACACCTGAAACTCCCAAAGGGAGTAGCCGTAGCCGCCGGACCGCTCGGTGCCCAGCATGCGCACGTAGCGGCCGGAGCCGGAGACGGCGACCTCGTCCGTGCCGCCGTCACCGCCGGTCACGGTCTGAAGGGTCCGCCAGTCCGTGCCGTCGTCGGACGCCTGGATCTGATAGCTCTTGCCGTACGCGCCCTCCCAGGTCAGCACCACACGACTGAGGTCGGACCGTTGTCCGAGGTCGACCTGGAACCACTGCGAGTCGCTCCACCGGCTGGCCCAGCGGGATCCGGTGAGGTTGCCGTCGACGGCCGCCGAGGGGGCGTGTCCGTCACTTTCCTGGGACGAGGCGGTGGCGGGTCTGCCCTGGGAGAGCAGGGTCTCCGCGGCCTGGGCGGGCGGGGCGACGAGGGTGAACGACGACGCCACCAGCGCGCCGAGGGCGAGCAGGGGGACGGCGCGGCGGCCGTCCGGTCTGCGGTACGAGAGTACTGGGGACACATCTGCTCCTGAGTTGGGGAGAGCCGATGGGACGGGGGCGGTGGGAGCACCGCGTGGTGGCCCCTCCGGGCCGGGGGGCGGGGATGTCGTCCGGCCCGGAGGGGAGTTGCGGCCGGTGGGTGCTCCGGTCAGGGATAGGACACGACGGTGGACGGCACGGTCGTGGTGCCGGCGGGCACCGTGGACGCGCCGGTGTCGTTGATGACGTGGTTGTAGTGGCCCATGCCGCCGAGGGAGACCACGAGGAGGCTGTGGAACTTCACTCCCGGTTTGACGGGAGCCTTGAAGCCGCGGTCCTGGCGGATGCTCGAGTCGACGTTGTAGTTGCAGTAGCTGCCCAGGCCCCATGCCTCATGGGTGTCCACCGAGTCGTCGACCCGGTAGGCGGCGTACCCCTTTGTCGCACCGTTCTGGATCGCGGCCTGGTTCGGGGCGTCGTACGCCTTCTCGTTCTGGTAGAAGATCGTCCGGCCGCGTTCGCCGTACCACTCGACGTCGTACTTGTTGAAGTGCTCGACGAACAGGCCGGTGGCCAGGACGTCGTCGCCGTTGACGCGGACGCCGTAGTCGGCCCGGTTGGTCTCCCAGCCGACGCCCTCGCCGTGGTCGGCCCGCCACACCCAGGTGTGGTCGATGATGGTGTCGTGACTGTTGACCACCATGCTGGTGGTCGCCTTGCCCGCGCCCGCGCCGCCGATGCGGATGTAGACGTCCTGCACCGTGGTGGGGTTCGCCGCGTGGTCGGCGGACGCGCCCTGCTGTCCGATCTCCAGCAGCGTCGGGGAGTTGACCGGCCCGGCGTCGATGAGGAAGCCGGCGAGCCGGACGCCGTCGACGTCGGCGACCTTCATGGCGGTCACTCCGTTGTCCGGGATGATCGTGGCGAGGCCGAGGCCCAGCACGATGGTGTCGGCCCGGTTGACGTTGATCGTCCGGTCGACGTGGTAGACGCCGGGGGTGAAGAGCAGGTGCAGGCCCTGGGCGAGGGCGGCGTTGATGGTGGCGGCGGTGGCGCCGGGCTTGACGACGTAGAACTCGTCCAGCGGGATCGACTCGCCCTGCGGGGTGCCATTGGCCCAGGTGGTGCCGCGGGCGTTGGTCCGCTTGGCGGGCGCGAAGACCTTGTACTCGTCGCCGTCCAGGTAGAGGAAGGGCTTCTCGCGGGAGATCGGCGTCGTGTCGAGCGTGGTGTAGCGGGGCTCGGGGAAACTGGTGGCGGGAGCGCCCTCGACACCCGAGAAGGCCTGGTTCCACACGCTGTTGGACCAGCCGCCGATGGAGCTGTCGCGGGTGTACCACTGCTGCTGCGAGTAGTTGCCGACCTGGCCGTCGATCTTGCTGTCGGCGATGTAGCCGCCGCTGGCCCAGCCGTAGCCGTTGGGCGCGAGGTTGAGGCCGCCCTTGACGTGCATCCGGCGGAAGGAGGAGGCCTGCGAGACCGCCCACCGGTTGGTGCCGCTGACCGGATTCACGGCGAGGTTCTCCGCGCCGCGCCAGAAGTTCTGGGTGGCGTTGCCGTTGAACCAGCCGGCGTCGACGGTGATGTCACCGTTGATCGTCGTGTCGTCGGGGCGCAGGCCGAGACCGAGGATCTGGGTGTAGAAGCCGATCTGGGCGTTGAGGTCGTCGTACGTGCCCGGCTTGAAGAGGAAGGCGTGCCGGCCGGAACCGAACTGCGCCGACTCCTGCTCCTCGAAGACCTGGTCCAGCTTGGCCTGGATGCCGGGCGTGGACGGGTCGAAGACGTGCACGTTGGGGCCGAGGTCACCACCGCCCGGGATCACGGGACCGGGGCCGTCGCCGGTGGTGCCGTACACCTTGAACTCCCAGAGGGAGTAGCCGTAACCGGTGGCACGGGCGGTGCCGAGCATGCGGACGTACCGGGCGGTCCCGGAGATGTTCACGGTCTCCGTGCCGCCGGCGCCGGTGGTGGTGGAGTGGGCCGTCGACCAGTCGCTGCCGTTCTGGGACGTCTCGATGCGGTAGGACTTGGCGTAGGCGGCCTCCCAGCGCAGCTCGACCCGGCTGAGGGGGGCCGGAGCGCCGAGGTCGACGCGGATCCACTGCGGATCGGCGGCGGCGCTGGACCAGCGGGTGCCGTTGTCGCCGTCGACGGCCGCGGTCGCCGGGGTGCCGTAGTGCTCCTCGCTGGAGGCGGTGACCGGCTTGCCCTGGGACAGCAGCACGGGCGCGGCCTGGGCCTGCGCGGCGGGGACGACGGCGAGCAGGGCGGCGGCCAGGGCGGTGACCAGGACGCCGACGAGCCCGCGTCGACCGGGTCTGCTCGACACCGGCGCCGCCGGAGGTATGCCGACAGTGGGCATGGAGGGACTCCTTGACACGGAATGGTTGGGAGAGCGCTCTCCGGAACCTTGCCCGGCGCGCCGGTCGCGGTCAAGGTTCCGGACACGTCTTTTCTTTTGACTTGTATTA